>NZ_CABVDF010000141.1:0-7248 GCF_902497045.1 uncultured Blautia sp.
AAATTTCCATTCTATTTTTTGGCTGTTCCGACATTTCAAAACATTAGTTTTTAATTGACAGAAAAATCAATTCCATATATAATAAATACATAACTTAAGAAATTGCAGCAGCTTATATAAGTCCATAATCGGTTGGACGTCTCTACCAACTACCATAATAGTTGCCTATAAGTTTTATTCAGGGTACCCAAAAAGGTAGTTGGCATTTTTATGCCTAAAAATCCCTGGCTGCGGAAAGGAAGTGAATTTTATGAAACATCTGTCAACCTTTGCACTGAAAGGAAATATCTGTTTCAGCCTGGACAAAAACAAACTTTCCGTACAGAAGCAGTCCTATCTGGTCTGCCAAAACGGTGTCTGCGCAGGCGTCTTTAAAGAACTCCCGGAAAGCTTTCACGGCATTCCTGTAAGAGATGCCGGAGATGCCTTGATCATTCCCGGCCTGTCAGATATCCACCTTCACGCTCCTCAGTATAGTTTCCGTGGTATGGGTATGGATCTGGAGCTTCTGGACTGGCTGAACACCATTACCTTCCCGGAGGAAGCCAAGTATGCAGATTTGGACTATGCCCGAAAGGCGTACTCTATTTTTGTAGAAGATTTAAAGAAAAGTCCTACAACAAGAGCATGCATCTTTGGAACGCTCCATGTGGAGGCTACCGAGCTTCTTATGGATCTTCTGGAAGAAACAGGCCTTAAAACCTTTGTAGGCAAAGTAAATATGGACCGGAACGGTCCTGCCGTCCTTCAGGAAAAAAGTGCAGAAGAATCTGCCGCATCCACGGTCCGCTGGCTGTCCGATACTGTCGGCAAATATCAGAATACCAGACCGATCCTCACTCCAAGATTCACTCCTTCCTGTTCAGACGAACTGATGAAAAAGCTGGCAGAGATCCAGAAGGAGTATCACCTTCCTGTTCAATCTCATCTGTCCGAAAACATGGGTGAGATTTCCTGGGTACAGGAACTTTGTCCGGAAACTTCATTTTACGGAGAAGCCTATGATCAGTTCGGACTTTTTGGCGGAGAAGGCTGTCCTGCTGTTATGGCCCATTGCGTCCATTCTCCTCAGGCAGAAATAGAACTTATGAAAAAACGCGGCGTGTATATTGCTCACTGTCCTCAGTCCAACACCAACCTTTCCTCTGGAATTGCACCGATAAGAGAATATCTGGACAAGGGACTCCATGTTGGTCTGGGCACCGACATTGCCGGCGGCCACTCCCTTTCCATGCTCCGCGCCATTGCAGATGCCGTACAGGTATCAAAACTGCGCTGGCGGCTGGTCGATGACCGTCTGAAGGCACTTACCTTTGAAGAGGCTTTTTACCTGGCAACTATGGGCGGAGGAGAATTTTTTGGAAAAGTTGGAAGTTTCCAGAAAGATTATGCATTTGACGCCGTGATCCTGGATGACAGCTTTTACCGTCATCCCCAGCCTTTAAGCGTAAGAGATCGTCTGGAACGCCTGATTTATCTTTCTGATGACCGCTGCATAAAAGGGAAATACGTTTCCGGAAGGGAACTGTTTTAATATTTTTCTAAAAAAGGGGGTATCATTATGAAACTCGACAAAATTTTTCACCTGAAAGAAAACCACACAGACGTGAAAACCGAGGTGATCGCAGGTATCACCACCTTTATGACCATGGCTTATATCCTGGCTGTAAACCCAAATATTCTGGAAGCCTCCGGAATGGATCGGGGCGCCATCTTTACGGCAACTGCACTGGCATCCTTTATTGCCACCTGCCTGATGGCTCTTTTATCCAACTATCCTTTCGTTCTGGCTCCCGGCATGGGACTGAATGCGTATTTTGCCTACACAGTTGTCCTTGGCATGGGATACAGCTGGCAGCAGGCACTGGCAGCTGTTTTCGTAGAAGGTCTTATTTTCATCCTTCTGTCCCTGACCAATGTCCGTGAAGCAATTTTTAATTCCATTCCCATGAACCTGAAACATGCGGTTTCTGTCGGAATCGGTCTTTTTATTGCTTTTATTGGTCTTCAGAATGCCAAAATCGTAATTAATAATGATTCTACACTGGTAGGCGTTTTTTCCTTTAAAAGCTCCGCACAGAACGGAACCTTCAACAGCGAAGGAATCACTGTCCTTCTTGCTCTTATCGGCGTGCTGATCACTGCTGTTCTTCTTGTAAAAAACGTAAAAGGAAGTATTTTATGGGGTATCCTGATCACATGGCTACTGGGTATCATCTGTCAGTTTACCGGTCTGTATAAACCAAATCCAGAGCTTGGATTCTTCAGCCTCCTTCCTGATTTTTCCAGAGGCATCAGCGTACCAAGCATGGCTCCTACCTTTATGAAAATGGACTTTTCCATTGTATTTTCACTGGACTTTATAGTGATCATGTTTGCATTCCTGTTTGTTGACATGTTTGATACTCTGGGAACTCTTATCGGTGTAGCTTCTAAAGCAGATATGCTGGATAAAGACGGAAAGCTTCCAAGAATTAAAGGCGCCCTCCTTTCCGACGCTGTTGGTACTTCTGTAGGCGCTGTGTGCGGTACATCTACTGTAACTACTTTTGTTGAAAGTGCCTCCGGTGTGGCAGAGGGCGGACGTACCGGTCTTACCGCTCTGGTAGCCGGACTGCTGTTTGGTCTTTCTTTGTTCCTGTCGCCGATCTTCCTTGCCATTCCGTCCTTTGCAACGGCTCCGGCTCTGATCATAGTTGGCTTTATGATGCTTACTTCTATCACAAAGATCGATTTTAGCGACTATACAGAAGCTATTCCGTGCTTTATTGCCATTATTGCAATGCCGTTTATGTACAGTATTTCCGAGGGTATTGCAATGGGTGTGATCTCCTATGTTGTGATCAATCTCATCTCCGGTAAAGCAAAAGACAAAAAGATCAGTGTACTGATGTATGTTCTGGCAGTACTTTTTGTACTGAAATACATTTTCCTGTAAATCCGGACTCATCTATAAGGCTGGGGCTTTCTGCCCCGGCCTCTTTTTTGTATTTTCCATTGTAAAGCGTTTCCTACAATGATATAATGTTTTTTATATTGCTTATCGAGGAGAATTTCTTATGAAAATATTTATTGTCATGGGTATCGGGATTCTGATCGGCAGATTCCTTATGATAGGAAAGTTAAAAAAATGGAATGAACGGCTTGCTATACTGTGTACCCTTCTGCTGATTTTTTCTATGGGTGTCATGCTTGGACAGAAGGAAAATTTCATCAGCGAACTGTCTTCTCTCGGACTGAAAAGCTTTCTTTTTTTCCTGATTCCTACAGCGGCTTCCATTATTATTGTTTATATTCTGACCAGACGTTTCATTGACAAAAAAGATACAAAGGGGAATGACAAATGATCGTTATACTAACATTTTTCGCACTGGTTTTTGGGCTTTTCTGCGGTCTGTCCGGAACAGAATCCGAGATCATCCGCTTTATCAGCAAAAATTCCGATATGATCCTGTACATTCTGATGTTTTCTGTCGGTATCAGCATCGGCATGCATAACGGAATCCTGAAAAAAATACGTCAGTATCACCTGAAGATTCTGATTATCCCTCTTGGAATCACTGCCGGTTCTATTCTTGGCGGCCTCCTTTGTTCACTGATCCTGAAGCTTCCTTTAAACCAGGGAGCTGCTGTTGCCAGCGGCATGGGCTGGTACAGTCTGGCAGGAGTTACCATCAGCCGTCTGGGCGGAGCAGAGCTTGGAAGTATTGCTTTTATGAGTAATCTTATGAGAGAGTTTTTTTCCTTTTTCCTGATCCCCATAATCGCAGCAAAGCTCAATTACTGCACCTGTATCGCACCGGCCGCAGCCACCAGCGAAGATACCACCCTTCCGGTACTTTTGAAATACACAGACGAAGAAACAGTAGTTCTGTCTGTTCTTAACGGAATGCTGTGCTCTTTTTTTGTGCCAATATTAATTACCTTTTTCTTTCATATTGGATAAAAGATGCCAAGAAAAATGAAAAGACCGTTACATCTGTAACGATCTTTTTTGTTTAATCAAGCTGTCCATCAGCTGTCATACGCTCTTTAATTCTCTCAAAACTTTCTTCACTGATATCATGTTCCATTTTACATGCATCTGTCTTTGCAATATCTGACGGAACCCCCAGACTTTCCAGCATTTTTGTAAGGATTGTATGCCTTTCATAAACTCTATTGGCAATCTCAGCCCCCTTATCAAGAAGAGTGACTGTTCCATATCGGTCCATAGCAATATATCCATCTTCCCTCAAAAGCTTCATAGCATGGCTGACACTGGGTTTCGAAACTGACAGCATTGAAGCAATATCCACAGAACGGACACTGTTGCCTTTTTGTGATAAAATGAGGATTGCTTCCAGATAGTCCTCCGCCGATTCTCTGATCTGCATAAAAACACCTCCCATTCCGCTTATTTTATCATAATATCTGACAGATTTCAACCGATAGTCAGCTCTGTTCACAGCCTCTGCTGTCCAATACTGCTTTGCACAGCAGCGAACCAAAACTCCGTTCCTGACTGCCTGAGGCAATAGAATTTACTTGTCATCTCCTGTCAGACGGAGAGTATCCCTGATCTCCTCCACATCCATATCCAGGATCACTGCAAGCTCTCCGATACTAAAAGCGCTTTCTCCGTCTTCCTCATCTTCAGAAAGCTCTCGGACTGCGCTCTCCAGCTTCTCCACTCTTGCCACCAGACTATCGTCTTCAAACTTCCTCTGGTTCTGTTCCCTGCAGGCGTCCATAATTCCTTTTTTCACCTGTTCCAGCAGCCATATCTCATCTCTGCATTCTGTTCCCGCCAGTCCAAGAGCCTGAACAAGGCTGACATTTGCTTCCTGGATCAGATCTGCCAGAAAGATTTCCTCTTCATTGAGCTCAACGGCAAGCTCTGCCGCCTTTTTCATATATTTTGCAGCAAGTGTCTGGGCTGCATCACTGTTTCCTTCCGCCAGACGTTCAAAAAGAGTCTCGGCTTCCGGGAAGGTTTCCTCATCCGGCAGGCTTTCCATATATTCTTTCAAGTATGCTTCTTCCTCCGGTGTAAGAGGAATCTGTTTCTTTTCTTTCTCTGTTTCCGGGCTGCTTTCTATTCCTGTCCCTTCTATTTTAATCCCCTGACCTGTAAGATATTTCAGAACCCCGCCAAGCTGATCGTGGTTCAGTTCCATTCCTTCAAGAGTTTCACGAATCTGTAGCGCCTGGATCGTATTTCCCTGTTCTTTTGCCAGAGTCTGCATTTTTTTCAATTTTTCCTGAAATTCACGGACATCCATTCTCTTTCTCCTTTATGTGATAAAAGTAAATTTTTCTGTAGTTAGCTTTCTTAAGCATTCCTATTATATCATCTCCAAAAGCTCTTTCCAACAGAAAAGAATCTTTTCCCATACAGACAGACCATTACGCTCCGGATTATTTCTCAAGACTTTTAATCAATGCAAGATTGTATTTTTCGTAAGGATTCAGAACATCATCTTCTATTGCGTCAAATTCTTCCGGTTCATATTTGGGAACATACCAGGTCTGTGCATCAAAATACGCCTGAATTTCTGCTGTCTTAAACCTTCTCCCATATCTGGCATAAATCTCATTTCTTGCCAGACGAAGCTGTTCCCCGGTAAGATTCATACGGATCAGCTGCTCTTCTGTCAGATATTCAGTACTGCTGTTTGGCAGAATGTAATTTCCGGATACTGAATTACCTGTATTAGAAGTCTGTGTCTCTCCTGAGCCTCTATTCTTCAAAAGCGTAATCGCTTCCCAATTTGCATAAACGTTTTCATCATCAGGATGAAAATTCATTTCATAAAAATCTCCGGCAATATCTACTGTAAAATATCCTCCTCTTCTGCCTGACCCCATCAGCTTATTTCCATAGAAACGCCATGGTCCAGCAGCCTCGCTTATATGAGTATAATCTCCTATCTGATATACATTCCCGTTATTGTTTCCATAAATGGTAATTCCATATCCCAGGTCAGGCACAAAAGTATCTGCATCCTGTTCAGGGAAACTGTCTGATATAATCAGTATCGGCTCCTGGTTTTCGCCTGCAGGAAGAATAGCATAATACGAACCAACACCATTTGTTTTCAAAAACTCCTCGTAAGGATTTTCTTCAAATAGTTCAGATAAACCCGACTGTTCCGGTTCCGAAACAGCGCATTCCTGGATTTCTCCTATCTGAGATGTGTAATCCTCAAGATCGATCCAGAATCCCTCAAGATCACCGGAGGGGTTTGCCCACCATTCATTAACCACAGCTGCATCCAGTCTGTCTCCACGTATCAGCCTTACCAGCAAATAACAATAAGGATCCTGGCTCACCGTAGAATAAAAAGTATAACCGTCTCCGCCCAGCCGTTCAGCCTGGAAGCTCAGTGACTGATAAGCTTCGATCATACCTATGACATTCTGACTGTAATTGTCGTCATACAACGGTTCGGGATCCAGACTGAACAGGCAATCTGCTTCTAAACCAGATCCTCCATAATACAGATCAGAAGTCTGTTCCATTTCTTTGAAGCAGTTTCCAGCATAGGTATATCCCATAAAATACCATTCGTATCCTGTTGCCAGATATTTAGAAGAACGATTGCATTCATAAAAAAACTGATACTGTCCATTCGCTTTTCTTAAAAACAGATTCCCTTCAAATCCGGCATACCCTGAATCAGACATTGTTGTCATCTCATCAGGCATACCCTGAAAATCGTAACGCACCAGTTCAAACATATCGGAAATAATCCAGGAATCTTCCTGCTGCTCATACATAGACACCCTGACACTTTTTCCCGTTTCCTGAATATCTTCCCGGCCTTCATAAGTCACCGCAAGGATTTCCTCTTTTTGGTCATTGTCAAAATCCCTCTTCAGGCATCCCAGAATTCCCTCTTCATCTACAGGCTTCATAAATTTTCTGTCCTGTTCCATGATCATGGGTGTATCCACCCTCTGTCCGCCGATATAGGGCAGATTTGTGATCTGGGATATGATCCTTGTTTCATCCGTGCAATTCCGGCTGTCAGCCTTACACAGCACCCCTTCACTGCCCAATGCCAGAACACTGATCATCAATACTTCTAAAAAAAATCTTATCTTTTTCATACCTTTCTCCTCCCATGTTTTCAGTTGATTTTATTATAACATCTGCCATTTGACTTTCCAATAGAGCAAAAAACAGAGCAGAATGTCCTCTCTCCCTTTACGTAAAAGAAACACCCGGTAGGGGAGCTACCGGGTGTTTCGAGGGGAGTATAA
>NZ_CABVDF010000142.1:0-7238 GCF_902497045.1 uncultured Blautia sp.
CTCAGTTGGTAGAGCACTTGACTTTTAATCAAGTTGTCCGGGGTTCGAATCCCCGATGCCTCATTAAAAGCCTTCAAGAGATTATGCTTGAAGGCTTTTTTGCGACCAGAAAAGATTCATAGTGATTGACATCCAATTTATTTCGTATTACACTAATTATAAATATTTTGCAGGAATGGATTTATGAAGAAAATATTAGAACTTGATCAATATTGGGATCTTTTGAACAAATATCAGGAAAAAATCCCGGATATGGTGTATAATCATATGATGCTTCCAGGTGAAGCGGCACCTCACATAGATGAGGGAAAATTGTATTATGAAGAGCAAAAAGACGGGATTGTTTTTTCTGTAAAGGAAAAAGATTTCTGTAAGCTTTATTTCTATATTTCGGAAGAGGCGGAGATCGTTCTGCCGGAAGAAGACAGGACACAGCTGATCGAATGTATTTATCGAGAGGAAAAAGAAGATTCTCATATACAGAAGCTTAGAAAAAAAACAGAAGCTGCGGGATTTTGCCCATATGTAAAGAATATAAGGATCCGGGCTGAAATACAGGAAAAAGATCTGATACCATTAGACAGGAAAAACCTGCGGCAGGATCTTTCCTGGAAATATGCTTCTGAAGAGGATATACCGGCAATTTATGAGCTTTGGGAGATTATGGATATTTATAATTCTACCATACCGGAAGAAAAGAAACTGAAAGAAATGCTGGAAGAAAAAGAGCTTATCACTGTATGGAAAGAGGGAAAAATTTGCGGTGTGGCACGAGTAAAGCTGGAAAATCGCAGAACAGGTTCTATATGGCTTATAACTGTCAGCAAAGAGCTTCGGAAACAGGGAATTGCTTCGGAATTATACAGATTATGCTTTTCTATATTAAAAGAAAAGGGATGCAGATATGTGATCCAATGGTGTGATGAGAAAAACCGGGCAGTTATTTGTGCCAGTGAAAAATTTGGATTCCAGTCTGATGGAACGATATCCCGTTCTTATATCCAGAAATAATAAAAGATATTATTCGGAGAATACAAGCTCTGAAAAAATAAAAAGAAAGAAAAAGAGGAAATGAAAATGAAAGAAACAGTAATCGAAATTTTAATGGATGTACGTCCTGACATTGACCTGAGCGAAGGTGTGAAGCTTATTGATGACGGTGAGCTGGAATCTCTGGATGTAGTAGCGCTGGTAGGTGAACTGAATGATGAGTTTGACATCAATATTTCTGTAAAGCATCTGATTCCGGAGAATTTCAATTCCGTAGAGGCTATTGTAGCGCTGATAGAATCATTACAGGAGTAAGCCATGTCTTTTGTATCACTTAATTTTGTTATCTTTGTTGCGGCAGCTGCAGGAGCATATTTTTTATGTCCATCTAAATATAGATGGTGCATCCTGCTGGCTGCAAGCCAAATCTTTTATCTTTTATCCAGTCCCCATACATATGTTTTTTTGCTTTTTACTACGGTGACTACTTTTTGCGGCGGTCTGTTAATAGAAAGCCAGACAGACAAATATAAGATATATGTGAAAGAGCACAAAGCAGAACTTGACAGGAAGAAAAAGAAAGAAATAAAAGCCGGCTATGAGAAAAAGAAGAGATGGATTCTGCTGGCAGTGCTGCTGCTTAATTTGGGAATTCTTGCATTTGTCAAGTATTTCAAGGTTTATATCAATATGATTTCAGAGGCACTGAATCTGGACTGGCTTCATTTTGATGCAGGAATCCTGATTCCTCTGGGTATTTCTTTTTATACTTTTCAGTCATTAGGATATTTGATCGACATTTACCGGGAACAGTACAAAGCCGACAGGAATCTGGCAAAATTTGGGCTCTTCGTATCCTGGTTCCCCCAGATCATCCAGGGTCCTATCAGCAGATATGACCAGTTGGCAGAACAGCTTTATGAACCACATTCTTTTCAATATGAAAGGGTGAAGTTTGGCATCCAGCTTATGATGTGGGGATGGTTCAAAAAACTGGTGATCGCAGACAGAGTTGCTGTTTTTGTAAATCAGGTGTTTGACCGTTATACAGAATATACAGGATTTTATGCGATCCTTGGTGTGATTGGGTATACGATCCAGATATATGGAGACTTTTCCGGAGGAATGGATATAGCCAGAGGTGTTTCCCAGATATTTGGAATCGACCTTACTCTTAACTTTAAGAGACCATATTTTGCAACCAGTATTCCGGAATTCTGGAGAAGATGGCACATTACTCTGGGTGCATGGTGCAGGGATTATATTTTTTATCCCATTTCTCTGTCTAAGTTTTTTGGAAAACTGGGGAAAAATTCCAGGAAACTTTTAGGAGACAGGATTGGAAAGCAGGTTCCGGTAATTTTTGCCCAGCTTATAACGTTCTTTGTGATCGGAGTCTGGCATGGGGCGGAATTTAAATATATTGCCTATGGTCTTTATCAGGCAGTTTTCATTATAGGCGGAATTCTTTTTGAGCCTTATATTGTCCGTCTGACGGAGCTTTTGCGGATCAATACAAAGGCATTCAGCTGGAAGCTGTTTCAGATCACTCGAACCTTTATATTGATCGTGATCGGAAGATTCTTTTCCAGAGGAGCCAGCTTTGGGGCGGCTGTCTGGATGATGAGACACAGTCTTGACTTTAATCCGGGAGTTCTTTTTAACGGAGGAATTTTTACCCTGGGTCTGACACAGAAAGATTTTATTCTTCTGGGAATCTGTCTCATTTTCTGGATTGTGATCAGTACAATTCAGGAATGCGGATACAGTGTCCGTGAACTGATCGCCAGACAGAATGCGGTATTCCGCTGGATCATTTATCTTGTTGGAATATTTGCTATTGCGATCTTTGGAATTTATGGAATAGGTTATGATGCAAAATCATTTATTTACAGAGGATTTTAAGAGAGGACAGAGTATGATCATCAATATTTTGGAATATTTGGAGCAGGCTCAGAAGTGTTTTGCAGAAAAAGTGCTGTACAGAGATGAAAATAATGAAATCACTTTTCGCGAAGCGCTTGTGACAGCACGCAGATGGGGAAGTTTTCTTACGGAATACACTTCTCCCAGAAAGCCTGTACTTGTTATTACAGATAAAACAGTTACTACTCCGGAATTGTTTTTTGCAGTTCTTTACAGTGGATGCTTTTATGTGCCTATTGATCTGGAACTTCCGAAATATCGTCTGAAATTGATCCTGGATACAGTGCAGGCGGATATTATGGTGACAGATGAAATATATCGTCAGGCTGCAGAAGAACTGGAATTTACAGGGAAGATTATTTCAACCAGGGATATGGAAGAAGCCAGAGAATGTCCTGAAAGGCTGGAAGCTGTCCGCAGTCAGGTAATGGATGTGGATCCGGCATATGTGATATTTACTTCTGGTTCCACTGGAATACCAAAAGGAGTAGTGGAATCTCACAGACAGCTGATCGATTATATAGAAGCTTTTTCTGAAACTTTTGACATTGGCCAAGAGGAGATTTTTGGAAATCAGTCTCCATTGGATTATGTAGCAGCACTGCGGGATCTTTACCTTCCTCTGAAAACAGGGGCTTCAACAGTTCTTATTCCTAAAAAGTATTTTTCAATGCCGGTCCGTCTGTTTCAGTACCTGAATGAAAATAAGGTAACAACTATATGTTGGGTAACAGGCGCTCTGACTTTATGTTCGGAACTGGGCACATTTGAAGAAATACGCCCTGAATTTGTGAGAAAAGTATTTTTTACAGGTTCTGTAATGTCATGCAAACATCTTAGAATATGGCAGGAGAATCTTCCGGAAGCTGTTTTTGTAAACCATTATGGTCCTACAGAAATTACTGCAAGCTGTACCTGGTATAAGGTAGATCATTTAGTAACGGAAGAAGAAAATCTTCCTATTGGACAGCCATTCCGCAATACAAATATTCTTCTCATTACAGAAGACGGCAGAGAGGCGGCTTCCGGGGAAGTGGGAGAGATTTATGTACAGGGTACTTCGCTGGCTTTGGGATATTATAGAAATCCAGAAAAAACAAGAGAAGTATTTGTAAAAAATCCTCTGAATCCTATTTATGATGAGATCGTATATAAAACCGGTGACCTTGGCAGGATCAATAAACAGGGACAACTTATTTTCTGCGGAAGAAAAGATGATCAGATAAAACATATGGGACATAGAGTAGAACTGGGCGAAATACAGGCGGCAGCAGCTCTTATGCCGGAGATCCGTCAGGCTGTATGTCTGTATAAGAAAGAGAAACAACAGATCTGGCTGTTTTACACAGGTGAAGAAGTTTCTTCCAGAGAAATTGCCAGACACTTGAAGGAACGTCTGCCTAACTTTATGATACCCAGAAAGTTCTGCTATTTGGAAAATATGCCTTTGAACTTTAATGGAAAAATCAACATGAATGAATTAAGAGAAAAGATGAATTAGGGATATGTGGAAAGAAAAAAAGAACAGATGGGTTCCGGTCCGATGTATGATCGTCATAGTTGCTTTTATGATGATATTTATATTCCTGGGAAAATTGTTTATCCCGTATTATAAACAGGATACAGACCAGAACAGAACCTTTTATGAAACAGAAAAAAATACCGTGGATGTGCTGATCGCCGGAAGCAGTACGCTTTTGGTGGGATTTTCCCCATTAGAATTATGGGAGGATTATGGCATTGTAGCTCACACTCGTGCAAGTACGGTTCAGGCGCCGCCGGTGACCTGGCTGAATATTAAAGATGCCTACCGTTACCAGAAGCCAAAGGTAGTGGTCATGGGAATTACCAGCCTTTTCCTTGAATATAATTATAATGTTTATGAGCCCTATCTGCGGAGAGGTATGGATTTTAAAAGATTTTCGCTGGATAAATTAAAAGTGATTTCTGAAATAGTGAAGAGAAGTGATTCTCAGCATATGGCTGATTATATATTTCCGCTGCTCCGTTATCACGACAGGTGGAAAGAGCTTCGCTGGACGGATCTGTATAATCTGCAATACCGTCATGATATCATGAGAGGCCAGTATCCGGTTTATCGGGCAAAGGCGATCGATGCAAGGGATCATGTAGATAAAAATGTAGAGCCGGAGAAAGAGAATGAAGACTCCTGGTCTTTTTACAAGGATATTATTGAATACTGTGAATCTCAGGGATCAAAGGTTATTGTGGTGAATATGCCGGATGACCGTTGGACATATGGCCGGTATTTAACTGCGAAAAAACTGACCGAAGAATGTGGAGCGGATTATATTGATTTTAATCTGGAAGAGCTGCTGGAAGAAATAAATATTGACTGGGAAAAAGATTTTTATGATCCACATCATCTGAATCCGGTAGGCGCGCAGAAAGCTACAAAATATCTTGGAGATTATCTCATAGAAAATTATCCGGATCTTCCACGAAACCAGTGCTCTGAGAAAACTGCGGAATTATTAAACGCAGATTTAAAAGAATATAAAAAAGAATTAAAAGTATTTGAAGAGCAGCTGACGTCCGAAAAATAAATTTTCTGGTTCTATCTTTCTAAATGTCCTGCATAGAGTTATAGTACCTGAAACATTGCTGGGAAGGCGCAGCCCGGTGGGACAGGCAGAAAAATAGGGAGGATCTTTATGAGAGGATTAAAAGAGTTTTTCCGTGTGATAGTTGCTGCTGTAATCTGTTTTGGAGCCAGATTGTTTGGCGGAAATAAAAAAGAAATGGTATGGGAAGAGAACACTCTTACAAAGCAGAATCGTAATTCAGAGGGGAAAATTCAGAAAACGACAGAGACGGGAAATAAAAATGTATTGAGCTATGGAAGCGGCTGTCGCCCTCTGCTAAAGAAAGTGATGCCATGGAAACAGGGACCGGGAGACAGAAACAGAGAACTGCATAAAAACAAATCTCCGTCCAGAACCGTGATTCTGGAGGAGATCGGAGACGGAAGGGTTTATTTAGTTCCTGAATGATATTTCTATGATACAGATTTCGCTGTTTGTGCCAATACGCATGGCAGGACCCCAGATGCCTGTCCCAGAGGTAACAATATTATGCATGCTGCCTTTTTGAAGGTATCCGCATGAATTTTTCCAGAATAACCGTGTAATGATATTTCCGGGAAACATCTGGCCGTCATGGGTGTGTCCGCAGAGATCCAGATCTGCGCCTGCCTCTGCCAGCTCCTGAAGCTCTTTTGGCTGATGATCCAGAATAATAACAGGCTTACTCCTGTCCAGATCTTTTATAAGCTGGGCAGGAGTTTTTCTGTTTCTGGATGTTTTTCGGGCGAAGTCAGGATCCATTCTGCCAGCCAGATAGAAGGAATGATCTATCAGCAAAACTTCATCTTCCAGTATATGAATATTACTTTTTTCAACGAAAATTTTCATGCGGGGATCCAGAAGGGTATCTGGATTTTGAGGAAAAGTAAACCCGGCAAGTATTGGTTCGCTCAGATCATGATTTCCCCAGCAGGCATAGGTACCATATCTGGACTGCATAGACGCGAGTACTTTCTGAATTTTTTCAGGATGACGTATTGCTTCATATTCATTGTCAAAAATATCTCCTCCGATACAGATCAGGTCAGGATGTTCCTGACTGATCTTCCGGCAGATTTTTTTTGCCTGCAAAAGTCCGGTACTGTAGCCGAAATGACAATCTGCAAAAAAGGCAATTTTCAGGCTGCTGATATTTGGAGGTTTTTTATCAATTGAAATCTGATATGTGGATGTCTTGATCTTTGATCCGTGAAAAAAACCGTAAAGGCTTATTACTACGATCAAAACCGTACATATTCCTCCGCACAGAACAAAGGTGCTCCGTGTTTTTAACCAGGATAAATGAAAACTATTCTGCAGAATATATCTGCCTATATCAGCGGTCAGTATTACAATAAAAATATAAAGAAAGGATCCAAGAAAATAATTCCCCATAATTTTAAAAACTCTTCGGAGAGGGGCAGGTTTTTTTACCAGAAAACCGGTAAGAAGGCTGGTGGAAAAAACAAGGTAGATTCCTGAAAAAACAATCCGGAATCCAATGGACTGAAAAAATGTGCTGCAGGATCCCGTCCACAGGAATATCCAACGGACAATATAGAGATTGACCAGTACATAAAGAGGTGCAAAAAAAATTGCAGCCATAGAACCACTCCCTGTAAATTTTTTTTAATTATAATACTGCACAGCAGATCTGGCAAGAACTGAACATGATATTGGACAGACCAAACTTTTGTGACACAGGTAAAAAAGGACAGGTTCAGGGATGATATCTTA
>NZ_CABVDF010000143.1:0-7145 GCF_902497045.1 uncultured Blautia sp.
GTATATAATAAAAATCGAAAATTAAATGAAGCAGACGGGAGCTTGTATGACAGGCTGAGAGGAAGGTATGACCTTCGACCGATAACCTGATTTGGATAATGCCAACGTAGGGATGCCTGAGCATAAGTGTATGTATAACGGGAAATTACCGAAATTGGTAATTTCCCGTTTTTTTCTTAACAGGCAGGACAGTCAGGGCTCATCAGGAAAAGAGGTGAAAATTTTGGTAAAGATAAATGGAGAAGAGCGGCCGGTACAGGGACAGACTGTAGCAGATTATTTAGAAAAAACAGGATACTGCACCCCCCGGGTGGCAGTTGAGAAAAACGGAGAGATACTGCCAAAGGCGGAATATGACAGTACTGTTCTGGAAGATGGAGACGTTATAGAAGTAGTGAGCTTTGTTGGAGGAGGCTGAAATGATACCCACAAAAGACGACATGTACAAAGCGCTTGAAGAGCGTCATGGAAAAGAGCTTCAGAAGAAATTTGCATCTGCCGCAGTGGCGGTCTGTGGTCTGGGTGGTCTCGGTTCTCATATTGCGTTTGCACTTGCACGTGCAGGGATAGGACGATTGCTCCTGATAGACTTTGACAGGGTGGATATTACAAATCTGAATCGTCAGCAGTACAAGGCGGATCAGATCGGACTGGACAAGACAGAGGCGCTTAAAGAAAATCTGAAGGAGGCTGCGCCTTATGTACAGATAAAAACTTATTGTAAAAAGCTGACAGAAAAAAATATTCCGGAGCTTTTGGATGAAGCAGACATTATCTGTGAAGCATTTGACGACCCGGAATGCAAGGCTGTTTTGACTGACACGGTGCTTAACCGTATGAAAGGAAAATATCTGGTGGCAGCGTCCGGGATGGCAGGACTTGGAAGTGGAAATATTATCTGTACCCGGAAGATCACAGAGAATTTTTACCTGTGTGGAGACGGGGTCAGTGAGGTGTCAGAGGAGACGGGGCTGTTTTCTGCCAGAGTGATGCTCTGTGCAGCTCATCAGGCGCATATTGTTTTGCGGATATTGGCAGGAGAACATGATGCATAAAAGCGAACAGATAAAAATACAAAGCTTGCAGGAAAAGGAGAAACAATTATGAAGGACGATAAGCTGATCATTGGAGGACATGAATTTCATTCCCGTTTTATTCTGGGATCAGGAAAATATTCCCTGAAGCTGATTGAAGCAGCTGTCAAGGATGCGGGGGCAGAGATTATTACATTGGCTGTCCGTCGTGCTAATACAAAAGAACAGGAAAATATTTTGGATTATATTCCGGAAGGAGTAACCCTTCTTCCAAATACCAGCGGTGCAAGAACGGCAGAGGAAGCAGTGCGTATTGCCTGTCTTGCGAGAGAGCTGGGATGTGGGAATTTTGTAAAGATCGAGATCATGCGGGATTCCAAATATCTTCTTCCGGATAATCAGGAGACAATCCGCGCTACGGAAATGCTGGCTGAGAAAGGATTTGTGGTGCTTCCCTATATGTATCCGGATTTATATGCAGCCCGTGATCTGGTTAATGCCGGAGCAGCTGCAGTTATGCCTCTGGCCGCTCCTATCGGATCTAACAAAGGACTTGCTACAAAAGATTTTATCCAGATTCTGGTAGATGAGATAGATCTTCCTGTTATTGTAGACGCAGGAATCGGAAAGCCCTCTCAGGCCTGTGAGGCAATGGAGATGGGTGCGGCAGCTATTATGGCAAATACTGCACTTGCCACAGCCGGAGATCTTCCGCTGATGGCAGCTGCATTTCGTCAGGCAATTGAGGCAGGACGGAAAGCATACCTTTCCGGACTTGGAAGAGTTCTTACCAGAGGAGGCTCTGCCTCGGATCCGTTAACAGGATTTCTCAGAGATTAAGGGGTGTAACTATGGAAAATCAGTTTTTTATCGATTCTGAATTCCTTTCAGAAAAAGCACTGGAAAAAAAGCACCGTCTGGAAACAGACCCGTCTTTTCGGAAAAATCATATGGAATACCTCCCGGGAATGGAAAGGATTTCGTCAGACGTATGTGAAAATGTCATAAAGCATATGGAAGAGTATGATTATACCCGGTATACAGCTGCAGATGTAAAGGCAGCCCTGGAACACGAAACATGCTCTATTGAAGATTTCAAAGCCCTGCTTTCTCCTGCAGCAGAACCGTTTCTGGAAAAAATGGCACAGAAAGCCAGCAGAGAGACCAGCAGACATTTTGGAAATACCGTATATTTTTTCACTCCTTTATATATTGCGAACTATTGTGAAAATTACTGCGTTTACTGTGGCTTTAACTGCTACAACCATATCAGCCGGATGAAACTTTCTATGGAACAGATTGAAAAAGAGATGCAGGTAATCGCAGACAGCGGAATGGAAGAAATTTTGATCCTGACAGGAGAAAGCCGGAGTCAGAGTGATGTGGAATATATCGGTGAGGCCTGCAGACTGGCACGGAAATATTTCCGCATGGTAGGACTGGAAATTTATCCGGTAAATACAGAGGAATATGCATATCTTCATAAGTGCGGTGCAGATTATGTGACGGTTTTTCAGGAAACCTATGATGCGGATAAATATGAAACTCTTCATCTGATGGGGCATAAACGAGTATGGCCGTATCGGTTTGATGCACAGGAGAGAGCCCTGAGAGGAGGCATGAGAGGCGTGGCGTTTTCTGCCCTTCTGGGTCTTTCGGATTTTCGGAAGGATGCACTGGCAACCGGACTGCATGCATATTTTCTTCAGAGGAAATATCCTCATGCAGAAATGTCTCTTTCCTGTCCAAGACTTCGTCCGATTATTAATAATGATAAGATCAATCCTCTTGATGTCCATGAAAAACAGCTTTGCCAGATCATCTGTGCCTATCGTATCTTTTTGCCCTTTGCAGGGATCACCGTATCCTCCAGAGAAAGTGCACAGTTTCGTAACGGCATCGTAAAAATAGCAGCTACAAAAGTTTCTGCAGGTGTTTCTACCGGCATTGGGGATCATGAAAAAAAGTACAGCGGAAAAGATTCTCAGGAGGTCTCAGGAGACGAGCAGTTTGAGATTGATGACAGCAGAAGTCTGGATGACATGTACCAGGATATTGAAGAGGAAGGCCTTCAGCCGGTGCTGAATGATTATGTTTATGTATAGGAATGCTGGAGAAAGGCACGGAAGGATATGAAAAAAAGAACAGAGATCATAAATGGTTCTGATATCCTGTCCGTAACAAACAGAAAGCTGTGCAGAGAAAAGTTTCTTGATCGTATAGAGAAGATCGCAGAAGCCCATCCGGCCGGAATTATCCTCAGAGAAAAGGATCTTTCGGAAGAAGAATACAGAAACCTTGCAGAGCAGGTATTGAAAATCTGCCGGAAACAGGAAACGAGATGTATCCTTCACAGTTTTTTTGATACAGCTCTTAAGCTGGAATGCGATGCAATTCATCTTCCGCTTTCGATACTTATGAATATGGATCCGGAAAAGCGAAAGCAGTTTCGGATTATGGGTGCGTCCTGTCATTCAGGAGAGGATGCAGTTCTGGCGGAGAAGATGGGCTGTACCTATATTACAGTCGGACATATTTTTGAAACGGACTGCAAAAAAGGACTGCCGGGGAGAGGTCTGGAGTTTCTGGAGCAGGTATGTCAGAAAGTTTCTGTTCCGGTTTACGCCATAGGGGGGATTACCGGAACTGCTATGGAAAAAATACGGCGTACAGGAGCGGCAGGAGCCTGTGTGATGAGTGGACTTATGACCTGTGAAGATCCGAAAGAATATCTGGAAGGATTCAAGGAGTGAACAGATGAAATTTAAAAAGGAAATGCTGCTGCTTTATGCAGTGACTGACAGGAAATGGACGGGAGAAAAAACTTTATATCAACAGGTAGAGGAAGCGTTAAAAGGCGGCGCAACGTTGATACAGCTTCGCGAAAAAAATATGTCGCAGGAGGAATTTCTCAAAGAAGCCAGGGAGATAACGGAGCTTTGCCATAGGTATGGAACAGCTCTGATCATTAATGACAATGTGGAGGTGGCTTTAAAAAGCGGTGCAGACGGAGTGCATGTAGGTATAGAAGATACTCCGGTAGAAGAGATACGAAAAATGACTCCCGGAGATTTTATCATAGGAGCTACTGCAAAAACAACAGAACAGGCACAGAGAGCTGAAAAAGAAGGGGCTGATTATATTGGGGTGGGAGCGGTATTTCCTTCTCCTACCAAGAAAAATGCTATCCGTATTACGCTGGAGCTGCTGAAAAAAATATGCAGCTCTGTCAGAATCCCGGCAGTAGCTATAGGTGGGATCACATATGAAAATGCAGGCACCCTTAGGGGCGGCAGAATGGCAGGAGTGGCTGTGGTATCTGCAGTGTTTGGAGCTGCTGATATCAAAAAAGAAACAGCCAGATTAAAGAAAAAAATTCAGGAGACAGTGTACTTATGAAACGTCCTACAGTTTTAACCATTGCAGGAAGCGATTCCAGCGGAGGAGCGGGAATACAGGCAGATATTAAAACTATGATCATGAACGGAGTCTATGCCATGAGCGCAGTAACGGCACTGACTGCTCAGAATACCATGGGTGTAAGAGCAGTTATGGAGGTTGCTCCGGAATTTTTAGAACAGCAGCTGGACGCAGTTTTTGAGGATATTTATCCGGATGCTGTAAAAATAGGTATGGTTTCATCCGGACCGCTGGTCCGTGTGATTGCAGACAAGCTTCGTTATTATGGAGCAAAAAAAATAGTAGTGGATCCTGTGATGGTGTCCACCAGCGGTTCAGTTCTTATGCAGGAAGAAGCACGGACGATTATGGAAGATCAGCTGTTTCCCATGGCCTCAGTGATCACACCCAATATTCCTGAGGCAGAGGTGCTTACCGGAAGAAAAATAAGAAGCAAAGAAGATATGGAGGCGGCAGCCTTATATCTGGGAATCCGTGGCATCCGGGCAGTACTTTTAAAAGGGGGACACAGTGTCAGCGATGCAGATGATCTTCTTTATGGCAACGGCCGGCTTACCTGGTTTCCTGGAAGGAGGATCCAGAATCCCAATACGCACGGAACAGGATGTACGCTGTCTTCTGCGATCGCATCTTTTCTTGCAAAAGGAATGGATGTAGAAGAGTCGGTGAAAGAAGCCAAGGAGTATATTTCCGGGGCGCTTGAAGCAGGGCTTGATATTGGAAAAGGAAACGGACCTCTGGATCATGGATATCGGATAAGCTATAAAAAAGCAGAAAGGGAAAATATATGAGAGAATATACAACACAGATGGATGCGGCAAGGCGCGGCATCATTACACCGGAAATGAAGATTGTGGCAGAAAAGGAATATCGTACAGAGGAGGAAATCCGTGACCTTGTGGCAAAAGGACAGGCAGTGATCTGTGCAAACAGGCTTCATACCTGCATTGATCCCAATGGAGTGGGCTCTATGCTGCGTACTAAGATCAATGTGAATCTTGGAGTATCCAGAGACTGTAAGGATTACGATGTGGAGATGAAAAAGGTAATGGCAGCGGTAGATATGGGAGCAGAAGCGATCATGGATCTTTCGTCTCATGGAAATACACAGCCTTTCCGAAAAAAACTGA
Organism: uncultured Blautia sp.; assembly: GCF_902497045.1. Taxonomy (NCBI): domain Bacteria; kingdom Bacillati; phylum Bacillota; class Clostridia; order Lachnospirales; family Lachnospiraceae; genus Blautia; species uncultured Blautia sp. The sequence continues at coordinate 5,585 of NZ_CABVDF010000143.1, forward strand.
CGGGAGAATGCCCGGCTATGATCGGCACCGTTCCGGTTTATGACAGCGTGATTCATTATCAGAGAGATCTTTCTACACTATCTGCAAAGGATTTCATTGATGTGATCCGCCTGCATGCGGAGGATGGAGTTGATTTTGTGACTCTTCACTGCGGGATCACAAGAAAGACAATAGACCAGATCCGTACGCACAAAAGGAAAATGAATATTGTATCAAGAGGCGGATCTCTGGTGTTTGCATGGATGAGCATGACCGGAGAAGAGAATCCTTTTTATGAATATTATGATGAAATCCTGGATATCTGCCGGGAATATGACGTGACAATTTCTCTTGGAGATGCCTGCCGTCCAGGCTGCCTTGCAGATGCCAGTGATGTATGCCAGATTGAAGAACTGGTGCGCCTGGGAGAACTGACAAAACGCGCATGGGCCAAAGACGTGCAGGTTATGGTAGAGGGACCAGGTCATATGCCATTGGATCAGATTGAAGCAAATATGAAGCTTCAGCAGACAATCTGTATGGGAGCACCTTTTTATGTTCTGGGCCCCATCGTTACTGATATTGCTCCAGGCTATGACCATATTACCGCTGCTATCGGCGGGGCGGTTGCAGCATCAGCAGGAGCTGCATTTCTTTGTTATGTGACACCGGCAGAACATCTTGCCCTTCCAAATGTGGAGGATGTGAAGCAGGGTATCATTGCTTCGAAGATTGCTGCTCATGCGGCAGATATCGCTAAAAAAGTTCCTCATGCAAGGGACATGGACGACGCCATGGCAGATGCAAGAAGAACCTTTGACTGGGAAAAGCAGTGGGAGTGTTCTATAGATCCTGAAACTGCTAAAAGTATTCGTGATGATCGTGCTCCGGAACATGAGGACAGCTGTTCTATGTGCGGAAAGTTCTGTGCCGTCCGTAGCATGAATAAAGCATTAAATGGAGAATACATTGATATTCTTTAAGAGAAAAAGTATCACAGCCGTATGATCAGTACTGGTATCGGCGGATTGTTGGGGCGATTATAATAGTCGCTGCGGATTACCAGATATTTTTTGGAGTCAAGGTCTTTCAGCCAGGAAAGAACCTGCTCTCTTTCCTGAAAACCGGAATCTCCGCCACTGTAGATGCACAGAGAAATCATACCTCCTTTTTTCAGTAAAGTAAGGGACTGTGTAAGAGCCTGTATACTGGATTCTCCTTTGGTGGCTTTTTTGTGGTCACCGCCAGGGAGATAGCCAAGATTAAAGACAATACAGCTTATGGAATCAGATTCTGCATAGCGGTTCATGTTTATATGAGATTCCAGGAGAAGTGTATAATTATCAGGAGCGCCTGCATCGGTCAGGCGCTTTTTTGTATGGATAAGAGCCTGTTCCTGGATGTCAAAAGCAGTCACATGTCCATCTTCTCCACATAAAGTGCTGAGAAGAAGCGTATCATTTCCATTTCCCATAGTGGCATCTATGCAAAGATCTCCAGGTTTTACCTGTTCACGTATAAAATGAGCACACCACTCAGTGATTTGATATGAATTCATAAAATCATCTTCCTTTTTAAAAGT
>NZ_CABVDF010000144.1:0-7144 GCF_902497045.1 uncultured Blautia sp.
GATTCCGTATTTTTTGCAAATATCATCTTGAGAACCATAGCCTGCTAAATAATCTACGACTGCTTGTTGTTTCAATTCTTTGGAATATTTTTTATTCCCTTTCAATGTGAATGCATTTGCGCCCATAGATTCATAGTTTCGAATCCATTGTTGGACAGATGCGAGACTTACATCAAACATATCGGCAATTCGCCGTTGACTTTCTTTTCCATCCAGATATAGATTTACAGCATATATCTTATCCGCAACAGATACTTTTCTTTTAGACATAAAATATGCTCCCTCCTAAGTGACAAGTTTTTATTATTTCACTTGTCTACCTAGAAGGGAGCATATCATCCCGACAGCCCCTTTTCAAAACTGACATAACTATTCCGTCAAAAGAAAAAACTTTACATCCAGTCGATATTGTGCTATAATTTTTTAGTCGAAGTGGTTGTATATGAGGTTGCTGTTTAAATGTTAGACAGTAACTAATGATAATGCAGCTTTCGAATTTATGCACCTGTAGCTCAGTGGATAGAGCAGTGGTTTCCGGTACCATGTGCGGGGGTTCGATTCCCTTCAGGTGTGTTTGCGCAGGACAATTGGGAGGTTCCGGCGCGTTGTAATTTAAGGAGGACAAGAACTTGGATAATTTCAGAGAATGGTTATCAGATAATCTCCGCTATTTTATGCTTGGCGGTGCGATTCTGGTGATCGTAGCTGTTTTGTTCTTCGGCATACGTGCTTGTGTAGGAAGCGGGAAGGGTGCTTCTGATGAAGATCAAAAAACAGTTCAGGACAACAGCCAGGGAAATGATCCTTCTTCTCCGGAAGATGATGGGGAGACAAACGACGGGAAGAAAGAAGATGCGAATCCCTTGGAAGAAGGCAGTGCAGATATCACTGCATTCATGCATAGCTACTACAGAGCTTTAGGGGAAAGAGATATTGCAACATTAAGAACTTTGGTCAGTGATCTGACTGCATCTGATGAGTCAAGGATCACAAATGCCAAGGATTATATTGAAGCTTATACACCAGGCAATGTCTACACAAAAAAGGGGTTGGATGATAATTCTTATGTAGTCTATACTTGTTACAGTTATGTCTGCACGGGAATTGATACGCCGGTACCTTCACTGGGATATGCGTATGTTGTAAAAGACAACAAAAATATTTATAAAATCCTGGGAGCAGCGGATCAGAATACAAAGATTTCTACATATATGGAAAATCTTTTAAATGATGCGGATGTCCAGCAGCTGAGAGAAAAGGTGCAGGCGGAGTATGATGCTGCACAGAAAAATGATCCGGGACTTGCGGAATTTCTTAATGGTCTGGGTGAAGATGCCAGTGTTTCCGGAAGTACAGCAAATGGTACAATTCTGACAGTTACGGAAGGCTGCAATGTCAGAGCCGAAGCAAATGACGAGTCAGAGATCATTGGAGGTCTGGATGAGGGAACAGAAGTAGAGAAGCTGGGCCAGGAAGGTGATTGGATACAAATTGAATATGAGGGACAGACAGGATATGTTTACAGTGGTCTGTTAGAGTGAAAATAGGGTACGGTTTCCGTACCTTATTTTTCACGGCACGTATTCATCACACTTTCAATTTATCATAGTCTGATATATGATCAGGCTCTCCACTTCCAGCGGTCCAGCAAAGGGCTTCTGACTGCATCGGCAGATGCACCAAGCCGATACAGGCTGTAATTACCGGCTGTTCCCACTTCCTGATAGCCCTGTGCTTCTATTTCCTTTTTTTGTTGTTCATTTGGAATCTTTACCACAAGATAATTGCACATGATTCTTTTTCCCACTGCACCTATATTAGTGTAATTAAATACCGGTGCATTAATTTCCAGATACAACCGCCTTGCTCCTGCTCCGGCATTTCCACGGCCCTCTCTGTTAAACATCATACAGATCGACGGATCATACACTCGTACATAAGGTCCAATATAATTGTCTGCTGCCAGAAGAAATTCCGAATCCCCTGCATCTTTTTTTACCATTTCACAAATGGCAGCAACCTCGTCCGGCACTTGCTGATAATTATTGACCAGTTTATAATTTCCAGCCTCATAGATCCCTTTTCCAGAACAAATAATCGCAGCTATACACAATAAAACCAGTACAAACTGGATACCTTGATTCTTTCGTTCCTTCAAAAATTCCGTCATGGCAGATGCGATCAACGGAATTACCGGAAGAAGCCACAACACACGCCAGTATACTGTACTTCCAATACATTTCTGAATAACCTTTGCAGATACCGGACAAAAAAATACGGTCAGCACGACTGCTGTATATGGAATCAGATATTTCATACTTTTTTTATGTCTGCGAAATATCAGGAGAAACAGTATGGAGGCCAGAAAAAGCCACATGACCAGCCCCTCCCCCCAGTAGTTCTTCCAGAAAATTTGTGTCTGTTGAAATATTTCTTTCATCTCTGTCCTCCTGTCAGCTTATCAAAATGTATGCTATACCCAGAATAATCGAAGGAATACAACACAAAAGTCCTTTTGCTGCTGACTTCCAATCTCTTTGCATTACTAAGGATGATACCAGAAAACATCCTGTCATAAGCGGTGCCAGGATAATTCCCATAGAGGACAAAAGACAGCTGCTGATATTAGCCAGAAAGAGAGCTGCCCATAAATTTTTTCTTTTTTCTCCAAAAAATATCGAAATACAAAGGTATAGCAGATAAGGCAGTAAAACAGATGCCAGAACTGCCTTTCCCTGCCAGATCCGAACCATTTGAAAATTTCCTGCATTATATACGGAATATCCCGAAAAACTGCATATACATGCCGCCAAAAGTAAATAAATATCTTTGGCTTTTCTTTCTCCTGAAAATAGTTTTTCTGCAAGGCAATACTGCACCATATATGCCATCGGAAGAAAGATTACCGGAAAAACCATATGAGCCATGATTGCCGGGTGCAGGCCTCCGCTAAGCTGGCTTACTACTGCCAGAAAAACCGGAAACGGAGAAAGGACATAACGTCTGGGCAGGGTTCTGTATTCACAGCCTGTATAAGGATCCACCGCAAAAATAGAATCTGTATGGACATCCGTTGCTGCCGCCGCAACATAAAAGCAATCGTCTGCATCCATGTGTGCCATAGCTGCACACATAAGTACCTGAAGGACAATCACCAGAACAGTCATCCAGAAATATACGGATGGCCGTTCCATCTTTGCCAGCTGGTTCTTACTGCTGTTCTTTTTTTTCCAGAGCAGTAATCCTCCTGCCGCAAATCCAGCGGCAAGAATTCCATATACTGAAGTCAAAACATGAAGAGGCATTTTTAATAGGATCATGGGAAGAACCAGAATTTCCATTGCTGCAAAAAGCAGGAGATATCCATGAAGAAAAAGATCAGGAATTTTCAGCTGCTTCCTGCCTGCAAAAAGAAGCCCCGCTGAAGCAGGAACTGCCGCCAGCCAAAATGCCGCCAGCAAGCCCTTTATCACCATTCTCATCTTATTTCTTCTCCAGTTTCTGTTTCAGAATTCCCATAGCAACCTTTTCCGGAGTAATCGGAAGTTCCCGTACTCTTACTCCGGTAGCATTATAAACGGCATCTGCAATTGCCGGACACGGAGTATTGATAACCAGCTCTCCTATAGATTTTGCCCCAAACGGACCACTTGGTTCATAACTTCCACGAATCTCCACTCGAACATCACCGATATCAAGACGGGACGGAATCTTATACTGCATAAAGGAATTGTTACGGATTTTTCCTTTCTCCGTATACTGAACATCTTCATGAAGTGCCATGCCTATTCCCTGAACAATTCCTCCCTCTGTCTGTACCCGTACAAGATTTGGATTGATCGGTGTGCCACAATCTACTACAGCCGCATAATCAACCACCTTGACGCTTCCTGTTTCTTTGTCTACCTCAACCTCGGCCATACCCACCATAAAAGGCGGCGGTGATATCGGCGAGCAATGAGTCCTGGTAACCTGAAGCTCCTGTGTATTTCCACAGGTTCCTTTAATTGCAATATCTTTCAGGGATACCTTATGTATCTCATCTGTAAATACAAATTCCCCGTCAAAATTCACTTCTTCCGGCTCTGCCTCCAACATTTTTGCACCCAGAGCACAAATCTTCTTTCTCATCTCCTGACATGCCTGAAAAACAGCCATTCCTGTTGTATATGTAGTTGCCGATGCATAAGAGCCGGAATCATAAGGAGAAATATCTGTATCTACGCCAAATACCACGATATTTTCAATGGAAGTCTCCAAACAGTCAGCGGCTATCTGTGAGAGGATCGTGTCACATCCGGTACCCATATCCGTACATCCAAGTCCCAGGGTATAAGATCCGTCCTCATTAAGCTTCATATCTGCTCCGCCTACATCAATGCCTGCAATAGATGAGCCCTGCATAGCCATAGCAACGCCTATGCCTCTGACTTTTCCATTGCCCATATCTTTATATGGATATTTCTCATCCCAGTTCATCATTTCTTTTGCCCGCTTCATACACTGATCCATGGTACAGCTGGGCGCTGTGGTACAATCCTGATATGCCGGAAGCGGCTCCCCTTCCATCGGCATGTTCAGTTCACGCAGCTTCACCGGATCCATATTCATCATGTGAGCCAGTTCATTCACCGCAGATTCTACTGCATAAATGCCCTGAGTAGCCCCATATCCCCGATAGGCTCCTGCTGCCTGTACATTAGTATACACTACATCATAAGCAAAACGATAGGCTTCTGTATGACGGTAAAGAGCAATCGATTTATGTCCGCTTAATCCTACTGTTGTAGGACTGTGTTCTCCATAAGCACCTGCATTAGAAAGGGTATAAACATCCAGTGCCCGAACGATTCCATTTTCATCAGCTCCTGCTCTCACACGGATTTCCATTTCATGACGTGGGGATGCACAGATCTGTGATTCATAACGTGAATAAAGAATTTTAGACGGACGGCCGGTCATCCAGGTAACAAACGCCGGATAGATTTCGCTTACTGACGTCTGTTTCGCTCCAAATCCGCCTCCGATTCTGGGTTTGATCACACGGATTTTTGATGAGGGAATATCCAGTGCATTGCCAAGGATCCTCCTTACATGGAAAGGAACCTGAGTAGAAGAAACCACATTCAGACGTCCAAAATGATCCTTATAACAATATGTACGGAACGTTTCCATCATCGCCTGCTGATTGGCTTTTGTATGATAAGTCCGGTCTACGGTATATTTGCACTCTCCAAGGATTTTTTCCACATCACCGGATTCTTCCACACCAGAGGCACAAAGATTTCTTTTATTGTCTGCTCCTACAGGAACTTTTGCCTCCCAGTCCTCTTCCGGATGTACAAGGATTTCTCCATCCTTTGCTTTATGCATGTCGAGTACAGGCTCATCTACACGATATTTTACTTTAATCCTTTTCATCGCCTTCTCAGCTGCTTCTTCTGTTTCCGCAGCAACAATCGCCACTGCATCTCCAACAAATCTCAGCCTTTGATCCAGAATATAATGATCATAAGGGCTTAACTCCGGATAAGTTTGTCCTGCCAGAGTAAAACGTTTCCGGGGTACATCCTTATAGGTATAGACAGCCACAATTCCATTGACCTGTCTTGCTGTACCTGTTTTTATCTCCTCAATCCAGGCATTCGCATAAGGGCTTCGCAAAATCTTGACAATCAAGCAGTCTTTCGGTGCCAGATCATTGGTGAATACCGGTTTTCCGGTTACCAGCGCCATGGCATCTTTTTTTCTTACCGGCTTACTGACATAACTCATTCTGCTGCCTCCTCCCTCTTCTTTGTTTTTTTATACTGAAGATATTTCAGAATACTTCGCGTCTGTCCCACAAATCCTGAACATCTGCAAAGGTTTCCTGCAAGATACTCCTTAATATCCTCCTCTGTCGGATCCTCCAATTCATTTTCCATTGCAAATATATTCATGATAAATCCCGGATTACAGAATCCGCATTGCTCCGCGCCCTCATCTGCCAGAAAAGCACCAAATTCTTCTGCTTCCTTCTGCATTCCTTCCATTGTTACAATTTTTTTTCCTTCTGCACGAAGAGCCAGCGTACTGCAGGAAAGAATCGGTTTTCCATCCATCAAAACAGTACACAGACCACAATTGGAAGTCTCACAGCCACATTTAATACTGTAACATCCCTTATCTCTCAAAAAATCCAGAAGCATCGTATCCGGTTCCACTTCATCATGACGATAAACACCATTCAGCCAAAAACTCAGATTCATTCTTTTATCCCTCCTAATGCTTCCCAGGCTCTTCTGGTCAGTACTTCCGTAAGGAGCCTGCGATATTCCTTAGATCCACGCATATTGCTGCCAACCGGCACATTTGCAGCCGCATATTCTGAAAATTTCCGGACAGCCTCTGCCTTTTCTTTTTTGGACATTTCTTTAAATCCATAAAGAAGATCTTCTCTGTCTTCCACCACCATAGCACAACCCGGTCTTGCACCGATAATTGTCCTTGGCTGCTCCCCAATCAGAGATGCCGCACAGGTAAGAACCGGAAAATCTGTCTCTGTATTTCTCTGGCTGAGATATACAGTTTTCAAAGGGGTTTTCTTTACGATTACAGACTGCAGAATATCTCTGTCTTTTTTCATTTTTACAAACTCAGCAAGGGGGATTCTGCCTGCCTGATACAAATCTACCCAGGTATCCATAGCAAGAAACATTGACAGGACATCAGAAAATCCATACCTCCCAAAAATGCTTCCCCCTACCGTAGCACAGTTACGAAACTGTACTCCAACAATGTGACGGAGACTTTCTCTGATTGCGCCCTGTGTAAATGTATTCAGAGATTTATCCATTTCCAGATCACGCAGTGTTGTCATACATCCAATCACATATTCGTCCTCCAGCTCCTGAACAGTATCCAAACCCAGACCCGAAAGATCAATTGCGGTAGAAACATTCCTGTTTCCCATTTTCAGCCATATCATACCGCCCAGAACACAGGCACTTTTTTTCTGATTCAGCTCGTAGGCTTCAGCAATACTGTTCACCTTTACATAGCTTTTAATCTTTAGCATATGAACTTCCTTTCTTTTATCAATTAATATCTAACTAACAGATATACAGTCTGCCCTGTCAAATGGGCATACTTAATTTTATTT
>NZ_CABVDF010000145.1:0-7143 GCF_902497045.1 uncultured Blautia sp.
AATATGTGGCATACTTTGTGGACATATTTTTGATATCAAAATAGACAAGTCCGCCTGGAACTCCCTAAATCTTTCAACCTTACAGGGGCTTGTTCCACTTTACACGCCAGATACAGACTGCCATGGACAGTCATATTCCGTATAAACCAAAAGGAGAACACATCAGGTTCTCCTTTTGGTATACCATTCATTTACAGTAAATAAACAGGAAGATCTTCCGTCACATGTACTGGTGCGTTTGTATTTTCTGGCTGCTTTGCTTTATCAGAAATAAATGCTGCCTGAATCTCTTCCGAATTAGATGGCGTGAGCACAGAAGTTTTCACACCTGCCGCTGATTTTGCTGTAGTTTTTCTGGCGGTGGTCTTCTTTGCTGCTGTAGTCTTTGCTGCTGAAGATCTTGATGTTGTTTTCTTCGCAGCTGTCTTTGCGGGAGCTTTGACATTATCAGCTTTCACTGCCTCCGGAGCTTTTATCTCTGTTGTTGTTTCCTTTACCTCTGATGCCTTTTTCGTTCCTGCATTTGCTGCACGTTTGATGCTTGCCTTACCTACTGACACGTTTCATTACCTCCTCTGCCAATTCTGCATATTCTTTTGCACTTCTGCTGGATTTCTTATATTCCACTACCGGAGCACTGTTATCCTGTGCCCATTCCACAGAACTGTCTACACGGACAAAAGAATCAAACACATAGATCTCTTCCAGTTCATGCAAAGTTTCCATTGTCTGTTTAAAATAATTCTTTCGTGTATCTACTTTCGTTACCGCTATTCCGGCAACCTGAAGATCCGGAGCGATCTGTTTCACCTCATTAAGAAAATCAAACATGTTTGCAAGACCAAACATGCCCCAGGGACTTGCCTCTACCGGAATGATTACCTGATCTGACGCACACAGAATATTCATAACCCAGCCCCCAAGAGTAGGAGGTGCGTCAATAAGAATATAATCATAAATACCGGAATCCTTGATCTTCTGAAGGCATTTTTTCAGAATAAATTCTCTCTGCCACTTTGTAAAAAGTTCATATTCAATAGAACTCATCAGCGTGGAAGATGGAATCAGATCCAGATTTTCATAAGGTGTATGTACAATAAAATCCGTCAGATCCTGCTGATCTCTGATGGCATGATAAAGATTCTTTTCACCTGCCGCCTTATCCAGTACCCAGTCTTCAGAAAAGAAAGAAAGGGACAGATTCAGCTGCATATCTCCATCGATCATCAGAACCTTTTTTCCTGCACGGGCCATTGCTGCGCCGATATTGGAACAGGTGGTAGATTTGCCGCTGCCGCCTTTATTATTTGTAAAGCAGATCGTTATCGTCTTATTCATAGAACTCCTCCGGAGAAATAAATACTATCCTCAGTATACTTTGTTTTCTGACAGTTTTCAAGGCAATTTAGGTTCTTTCCCTATTTTTCAGTCAACCCCTTTAAGCCCCTGTCAAAAATTTATGCATATCCGGCAGCATACTCAAAAAGCATTTTTATTCACTGAACATTTTGCCCAATACATACTGCTTTCCTGATAAATCACGATCATCAGCTTAGTCGGTGGTCGTGATTACAAGAATAAGAGAATCTCCTTTCTTCATTTTTTAGGTAACATCAGGTAACACTTTTTATTACTGACCAATCATTAAACACAAAATAAAAAGAGCCTTGAAAAATCAAGGCTCTCATGGTTGTTAGCGTGCGTTAGAGGATTCGAACCCCCGACCTTTTGGTCCGTAGCCAAACGCTCTATCCAGCTGAGCTAAACGCACATCTTTGTGATTTCCTTCACAACAAAGAGTATTCTACATTATAATGTGCATTTTGTCAACAGCTTTTTTAAATTTTTTTTATTTTTTGCAGAGTTTTTTCAGATCCTGATTCTCTGCCTCTTAGTTTCTTCTCAGCGCCTCGATCGGACTCAGCTTTGCAGCCTTTCTTGCCGGATAAATTCCAAAAAATACACCCACTGCACAGGAAAACAGCGTAGCAAACAGAATCACACTCAAACTGATGCCGGGACTGATGGTCATCTGCATACTGACACTGATCACACTGCAGATTCCATAAGCACCGATAATTCCAAGTATAATTCCTATAATACCTCCGATTACCGTAAGGATCGCTGCCTCTGCCAGAAACTGCAGCATAATAGAGGAGGTTTTGGCTCCAAGAGATTTACGGATACCGATCTCCCTGGTACGTTCCGTCACAGACACCAGCATGATATTCATAACGCCTATACCGCCTACAAGCAGGGAAATACCTGCAACAAAAGAAATAAAGGCCGTTACCATTCCAAGCATCTGGTTCATGGATTTCATCACATCCTGGAAATTCTGAACCTGAAAATATTCGTCTCCGGCACACTGATGCCGTTTTTCCAGGACATGAATGATTTCGTTAGCTGTTTTCTGGGAATCCCGGCTGGTATCTGACTGTATCGTCACGGAATAAAAATAATCCACATCTCCTACCAGTTCATTCATAGCAGAATAAGGAATATTTATATTAACCGGCATTCCTTCATAAGTGTAGCTGACAAAAGTACCATTTTCCTTCTGAGTAGTCACACCTACGATACGAAAACTTTTTGTTACGTCGTAACAGGTAATGTCAATGCTCATCCCCACCACATCATCTGTTCCAAAAAGTCTTCTGGCATCGGAATCTGAAATCACACATACCGGCTTGGCTTCCTCCACTTCCCGCTCACCAAAATAAGTACCGTACTTCATATCCGCATTGTTGATCATTTTGGCATCCGGTCCCTCTGCAGTAACCATCAGGTCAAAGGTGCCCTTCCCGGTCATAGTCTCTCCATTATAAGAATCCGCCACACTGACACCTTCTACATACTTCAGATCCCGGATTTCCTGAAGATCCTCCGGTGTGATCCAAATCTCTTCTGACATACCCTCACTGCTGACATAAATATAGATCTGGCCTCCGCCAATATCACTGATCTCTGAATTCATCTGATTCTTGGTTCCTTCGCCAATAGACACAATGGCAATAACCGAGGCAATTCCAATGATAATGCCCAGCATGGTCAAAAAAGATCTTCCCTTATTTGCCCGGATGTTCTGAACTGCCATTTTTACATATTCATAAAATCCATTCATCAGGCATCCTCTCCTGTCATTGCCTCAAGAGGATCGGAAGTCATCGGCTCTGCTGCCATTCCTTCCTGAAGTCCTCCTATGTCACGGATCACTGTGTCGCCTTCCTTCAGTCCGGAAGTTACTTCTATATATTCATCAGAAGATATCCCCGTCTCAATATTTTTACGGGCAACCGTACCATTTTCAAGTACATAGCAGAAGGAGCCTTCTTTTCCGATATTTACCACCTCTGCCGGAAGTATGACCACATCATTTGCAGAGGCTGCCTGGATAGTCACCTTTGCATCTACTCCAAGAAATACATTTTCATCCGGATGGTCGATTCTTACTCTTGCAGAGATCAAAGAAGCACCTTTTTCGTTTTGTGTGGCAATATGGCTTACAGAAGTCACCGTTCCCTCATAAGTCTTGCCTGCAAGGGTAATAGAAGCCTTTTGGTCTTCCTTGATCTTATCGTAATCATATTTGGAAATATTCACATCTACATCTACCCGGTCCGTATTCTGCAAAGTAAAAAGCTCCATTCCCTGAGTAGCAGACGCACCTTCTACTACAGTCTTTTTTGTAATCACGCCGTTAAAATCTGCTTTGATCCCCTTCTTTGCAGTTTCCACAAGCTCCTGAGCAGTCATCTGATCCAGTTCAGACAGATTGGTGGTGATCTCCATCCGTTCTTTTTCTTCCTCTGTCACTGCATTGGGATCTGCCTCTGCGATAGCTTCCTGTGAAGCAAGCTCCGACTGCAGTTCCGCCAGGTCGCTGCTTGCCTGCTCCAGTGCCGCTTCGATCCCTGAAGTGTCCGGAGTTGATGATGTAGAACCTCCTGATACCGGAGAATCTCCAAAATCCGGCATGGATCCGTCTGTAACCAGATCGGAAGCACCTGTAAAGTCAGAAAGAAGAGGCGCAGGAGGCATCTGAGCTTTTTGGTCTTCATATGCCGCCTGGGCATTCTGCCATTCAATCTGAGCAGCACTTCTGTCTGCCTCTGCCTGTGTAAGAGCTGCTGTATTTTCCTGGCTCTGGTCATATGACCATTCTGTAAAGGCCATCTGATATGTATTTTCTGCTGTATTATAGGCTGTCAGCGCCTGGCTTGCTGCTGTGTTCAATTCATTCAGACGGTTCTGATATGCCGGAAGCGTATCATTTTCATAAATTCTGACCGCCTCCTCATACTGTCTCTGAATTGCAGCCTGCTGCTGTTCCTGGGCTCTCCTGGCCTCTTCAGCCTGTCTCTGCGCCTCTGCCGCAGCTCTTCTGGAAGCATCTGCTGTCACCTGAGAAAGCTGTGCTTTCAAGCCTGCCACATAATTCTTCTGATTTTCTACTTTCTGCTTTAATGATGCTGCATTTCCCTGGGCTTCTTTTTGTTTTTTAACTGCTTTATCCGATTTGTTTAATGTATTTTCCATATCCAGTTTCCCGGATTTCAGATTCAGCTCAGTTTTTTTCTGTTCCCGTTCCAGATCTTTTACATTAAACTCCACCAGCTTGGTTCCTGCTTTAACTGTCTGTCCTTCTTCAAAAGACACAGTATCTACTCTGGCGTTAGCAGGAGAAAAATATGTTTTTTCTTCCTCACTTACAACCGTTCCGCTGGCCTCCACAGTCTGCTGCACATCTCCGGTTACCGCCTGCACCACTTCCACTTTAGGAACTACATCTGCCTGCTTTCCGGCATTTCCAAAAACCGCGATCCCTCCTCCAATGACTACCGCAGCTGCTCCTATTCCGATGATCAGCTTCTTTTTTGGTTTTTTCATAATACTTCCTCCTGCTCAAAGCTCTCGTTGATGGTATCTGACTCAATCTTTCCATCCATGATCCTGACAACGCGTCTGGCCTGTGCCGCTATCCCGTTGTCATGTGTGATAAGGATCACTGTTTTTCCCGACCGATGCATTTTTTTCAGGATTTCCAATATTTCTTTACTGGACGCCGAATCCAGATTTCCTGTCGGTTCATCGGCCAGGATCACCGGAGGCTCCGCTGCAATGGCTCTGGCAATGGCCACTCTCTGCTGCTGACCGCCGGACATTTCATTGGGTTTATGGTGCATCCGTTTCTCCAGCCCTACCAGCTTCAAAGATTCCACTGCCAGTTTATGCCTTGTTTTCCGGTCAATCCCCCGATAGATCAGAGGAAGCTCCACATTTTCAATTGCATTCAGATTTGCAATCAGGTTAAATCCCTGAAAAATAAATCCGATCTCGCGGTTCCGCACCACAGACAGCTGATTGTCCTTCATGGTTGATACATCTGTTCCGTTAAGAAAATATCTTCCGGACGTAGGCACATCCAGACACCCCAGCATATTCATAAACGTAGATTTTCCGGATCCGGACTGCCCGATGATGGCTACAAATTCTCCTTTTTCTATTTCAAGGTTCACATGGTCCAAAGCCCGGACCTCATTTTCTCCTGGATTATAGATCTTGCACAGATCCTCCACTTTGATCAGTGTATCACTCATGCTTGCTCCTTCTGCTGTCTGCTTCATTTTATCCTATACCAGATGCCTCAAATACATGTCACTTAATAAAACGACGGAAAATATAAAAATACTTCATTATTTATGCATCAAGCAAAAATGCCTTGTATGCTTTTTTCGCTTCATAAATATCCGCCTTGCTTGTTACTTCCCACGGTGCATGCATACTGAGTACAGATACGCCGCTGTCGATCACGTTCATTCCGTAAAGAGCACAAATAAAAGCAATGGTTCCGCCGCCGCCTACGTCTACCTTGCCAAGCTCTGCTGTCTGGAATGCAATCTCATGATCGTCAAAGATCTTGCGAACCTTTGCCACATACTCTGCGTTGGCGTCATTAGAACCTGATTTTCCTCTTGATCCTGTAAATTTATTCAGAACAATGCCTCTTCCCAGATATGCCGCATTCTTTTTCTCAAAGGCCTCTCCATAAGCCGGATCATAGCCTGCGCTTACATCAGAGGAAAGCATAAAGGAATTTTTAAGAGTTCTGCGCAGAGTCATTTCTGAATAGCATCCCATTCCCTCAAGAAGCTCTGCCACACTGTTTTCAAAAAATCTTGACTGCATTCCGGTAGCTCCTACGCTTCCGATTTCTTCTTTGTCGGTAAGCAGACAGCAGGAGGTACGCTTCGGATTTTCCATTTCCAGCATTGCCAGGAAAGAAGTATAGGCACATACACGGTCATCCTGTCCGTAGCCTGCCACCATACTTCTGTCAAGACCACAGTCTCTGGCTTTTCCTGCCGGCACGATCTCCAGTTCTGCGGAAAGGAAGTCTTCCTCTTCTACATCATATTTTTCCTTCAGAAGCTTCAGGATGTTCTCTTTTACTGCTTCCTTTTTCTTATCGTCCGGAAGATCGCTTAACGGTCTGCTTCCGATCAGAATATCCAGATTTTCTCCCTCAATAACTTCAGCCGCTTTTTTCTGCATCTGTTTTCCTGCAAGATGGATCAGAAGATCAGTAATATATACAACCGGATCCTCTTCATCCTCTCCCACATTTACCTCTGCAACTGTACCGTCTTTTTTTACGATCACGCCATGAATGGCAAGCGGAAGTGCCACCCACTGGTATTTCTTCACACCACCATAATAGTGAGTATCCAGATATGCCAGATCCGTGTCTTCATAAAGCGGATTCTGCTTGATATCAATACGGGGAGAGTCGATATGAGCGCCCAGGATGTTCATTCCTTTTTCCAAAGGCTCCTGTCCTACATGGAAGAATGCAAGGATTTTTTTCATTCCTTCTGCATAGATCTTATCTCCTGCCTTAATCTGTTCTCCGGAAGCAATTTTTTCTTCCAGGGATACATAACCGGCTGCCTCTGCCTGTCTGATAAGCTCTGAAACACATTCTCTCTCAGTCTTTCCTGCATCAAGGAAACTGCGGTAGCTTTTTGCCACCAGTTCCAGCTCCTTTTCTTCTTTTTCATCATAGCTAAGCCACGCGTTTCTACGTTCCATATTATATTCTGCCTTTCTTAAATTTTTTAAATTCCTATACATTATAATCCG
>NZ_CABVDF010000146.1:0-7053 GCF_902497045.1 uncultured Blautia sp.
CAGTATGTATATTATAGTATATACTGTACTTGTAACATAAGTACAGATGCAGAACCGGTGCACAGGTTCTGTTTCAAGTAAAAGGTACAGGATGATTGAATATGGAAATAATTTTAAGCAATGCCAGTACAAAACCGATTTATGAACAGATTACTTCACAGATCAAAGGGATGATCATGAGCGGAGATCTGAAACCGGGAGATCCTATGCCGTCTATGCGAAAGCTGGCAAAGGAACTCCACGTCAGTGTCATTACAACTCAGAGAGCCTATGACGATCTTGTAAAGGATGGATTTATTGTGACAGTCCCGGCAAAAGGGACGTTTGTATCTGCACAGAATCAAGACTTTATACGAGAGGAGAATCTGAGAAAGATTGAAGAACATTTAACAGAAGCATGTGAGCTGGCGAAACAAAACAGTGTGTCTCTGGATTCTCTGAAAGAAAGTCTGGAGCTGCTTTACAGCGAATAAGACGTAAAGGTGTGTGAGGTATATGATGGAAAATGCAATTGAGATAAGGAATCTGTCAAAAGAATACAGAGATTTTTCCCTGAAGAATTTAAGCCTGAATGTTCCCCGTGGAACGGTTCTGGGGCTTATAGGAGAAAACGGAGCCGGAAAGTCTACTTTGATCCAGTCTATGCTTGGGCTGATAAAGGCAGAATATGAAAAGATAGAACTTCTGGGGAAGCAGTTAAGAAATCAGGAGAAGGAGATTAAAGAGGATATTGCCGTTATCTTTGACGTCAGCCATTACAATCCGGAATATACACCGGCATTTATTGGAAAGATGCTGAAAAGAGTTTACCGGAACTGGGATATGGAGAAGTATGACGCTTATTTATCTCGATTTGGACTTCCGGCAGATAAAAAGCTGAAAAAGTTTTCCAAGGGAATGAAAATGAAGCTGGAGTTTGCCATAGCCTTCAGCCACAAGCCAAGACTTCTGATCCTGGATGAAGCAACCAGCGGTCTGGATCCTGTTTTCCGGGATGAGATTCTGGAACTGATCCGGGAATTTACAGAGGAGGAAGACCATACGGTTGTGATGTCTTCCCATATTACCAGCGATCTTGACAAAGTGGCAGATTATATTGCCTTTCTTCATGAAGGAAAACTTCAGTTTGTAAAAAGCTATGATGAGCTGCAGAATGATTATGGAGTTCTGCATTGTGGAAAAGACTTTTTCGAGTCGCTTCGGGAGGAGGATATCGTTTCATTTAAAAAGGAACCTTATGAGTATAAGGTTCTGGTAAGAAACAGGAACGGGATTTTAAGTGTTTTTCCGGATCTGGAAATGGAAAAGGCATCTGTGGAAGACATTATGCTGATGTATGTGAAAGGAGAGGCATAGTATGTGGGGAATTGTGAAAAAGGATTTTTATGATACATTTTGTATTCCTAAAAATTTGCTGAGTAATATTCTGGGATATCTGGCAATGATTATACTTGCAGTCCTTATGGGGCAAAACAGGTATATGATGATGCTGTTTGTGGTAGTATGTATTCCAATGACTACAATCGCTGTTTTTCAGATGGCGCTGGAACAGGACGAGAAGGTCCAGTTTGACGAGATCATGCTGACTTATCCGGTTACAAAGAAAGAGATTATTATGGCGCGTTTTATTGATAATTTTATTTATATGGGGATCAACACAGTGATTTCTGTGATAATGGTACTGGGCTATGTATATCTGGGAAAAACAGTGGATATCCGCACAGGAATGTTTTATGTGGCAGCCGGCATTGCAGTATCGCTGATTGCAACAGCAGTATTCAGTATTGGATTTTATCTGCTGGGAAACAAAAAAGGAACCATTCTTTATGTGGGGATGGTTATCATTGTCGCATTATTTTATGGTTTATCCAGTCGCGGTCAGTGGATAAGCAGGATTTTTCAGACAGATCCAAGAATCCTGACGGGGATTGCCCTGATCCTGGGAGGACTTCTGATGGCAGGAAGTTATTGGGTCTGCCTGAAAATTTATACAAGACAGCATTCGTGACATATAAAAAACATGGTCCGGTGCAGGAAAACTTTGTTATTCGCACCGGATCGTGATCATGGTAATATAATCACTGCTGTCGTTGATGGACATTTCATTTAAACCTTCTTCATAGGCATGTCCGGTAAGGGTCAGATTGTGTTCACGGGCGTAAGCAAGAACAGACTGATAAATGGCAGGAAGCCTGCTCCAGTCACCGATACAGAAAGCCCGCAGATACCTTCCGGCAGGAAGAATTATGTCCCAGGTGCCGGAGACAGCAGGGCAGTAGGCAAAGAAGGAATCATAGCCGGTGAAATTGCCTTTTTGCAGATTGTCTGTGGAGATGCGGCTTCCAAAGCTGTCATAAAGATGAAAGAGCTTTTTCAGACGAAGTGAAAATTCAGCGGCAACAGAGAAATCATCTTCATCATATCGTCCGGAAATCGGAGAGGAAAGTACGAGCTTCTTTTCCGGGAGAGTACATAATTCTATTTTGCCATGGTGAGACTGCATTCCCAGTTTCAGGCGTTCTGCTTTTTGCTCCAGAAAAGCCTGTGCAGATAAAAGCTGTTCGATGGATTCGTCGATCAGCTTTTTCTTTTTTGTCATCATCTGAGAGAAGGACTCATCGGATGGTCTTGTTACATATTCCCGGATTTCCTCAATAGAAAGTCCGATCTTGCGTAAGGTGAGGATTAATTCCAGCTGAGCGAATTGAAAGCAGGTATAGTAATGATAGCCGTTTTCCCGGATCACCTCCGGCCGGAATAGACCAATGTCATTATAATAGTGTAAAGTACGTTTGTTGACACCGGTAAATTTTGCAAATTCTCCAGATGAATATAAATATTTTTTCTGATCCATAAAAATCCCCCTTGACTGTACAGTTACTGTACATTATATGATACCTTCTGAAAAAGGAGAAATCAAGAAGAAAGAGGAGATTCTTATGGAGTTTAAAGCAGTAACCGGGCAGCAGTGGCCGGAAATAAAGGAAATCTATATGGAGGCATTTCCAAAGAGAGAAAGAAAACCGTATTTTACGCTGCGCCATTCCGCTAAAAAGAAAAAAGCAGTTGTTATGGCAGCGGTGGAAAAGGAGCAGCTTTTGGGATTTACAGTGCTTATTCCGTATAAAGACATGATTATGGTAGATTATCTGGCAGTGTCTTCCAAAATCAGGAGTAAGGGAACAGGAAGCTATATTATGCAGAATGTATGCAGGGAATATGCGGATAAAAAGATTGTTCTTCTGATTGAATGTCTGGATAACGCTGCGGATAATCGGGATCAGAGGATTGCACGGCGAAAATTTTATCTGAAAAATGGATTTACTGCTTCTGATATTTTTATTGAGGGAGCCAGTGGAGAGATGGAAATCCTTAATTATGGAGGAAAGGTTTCGCAGGAGGATTATATTTCCTTACAGAAATATGCTCTTGGAGCACTGTTCTTTAAACTATCCGGGATCAAAATTGTAAAAGGTGCAAAAGCATAGAAAGAGAAAGGAGATTCAGCTGTTATGAAAACAATATTTTCAAAAGTAAAGTTAAAACCAAAACAGGTTTTAGGGCTGTTTTTACTGGTTCTGTTTTCGGCTGTAGGGCAGATGCTCCTGCCTTCTTTTCTGGCACAGATGATCAGTCATGGAGTTGCGGAAAGCGAAAACAGTGTCATTTGGATGTATGCAGCAATTATGGCAGGCATTACGGTGCTGTCCTGCATTATCAGCTTTTTGTCTGTTAAGATTGCCTCTTATATATCGACAGATTTTGGAGCACAGCTGAGAAATCAGGTTTTTTCCAGAGTACAGGAGTTTTCTGCTGTGGAAATGGACAAATTTGGCACAGCAAGTCTTGTTACCAGAAGTACTTCAGATATTACTAATGTGCAGAACTTTCTGACTCTTCTGCTTCGTGTGGGTCTGCTTGCCCCTATGATGGCGGTTGCAGGACTTGTGTTTTCTGCTGCTACAGGAGGACAGGTCAGCTCTGTGCTTTTGGTGGCAATTCCCGTGCTTCTTATTGCACTGACCATCATAATGATCTTAGCCTCCCGGTATTCTATTCGCCTGAGAAAAAAACTGGATCAGATCAACCGGTTGTTTCTGGAGTCTCTGGAAGGTGTACGTGTGATCCGTGCCTTTAATAAACAGAAAGCAGAGAGCAGTCGTTTTGAGGAGGCTAATGCTGATTATGCCATGACTGCGATGACAGCAGGCCGTATTACCAGTCTTTTAATGCCAATGATCAGTGTGATTTTTGGCGTTACTACAGCTGCTGTTCTGGGAATGGGTGCATATTATGTGAATACAGGTGCCATGGAAGTAGGCTCTCTGGTGGCAAACAGCCAGTATATCAGTATGGTGCTGACTTCTGTAATGATGCTGTCACTGGTGATCATGATGTTTCCTACCAGCTATGCCTGTGCAAAACGAATTTCAGAAGTTCTGGAAACAGAAAGTTCGATCAGGGACGGAAGTTTTCCGCTGGAAAAACGTCCGGCACATGCCACAGTAGAGTTTCGACATGTGACATTTGCATATCCGGGAGCAGATGAGCCCATTTTGAAAGATATAAGCTTTGTATCAAACCCCGGAGAGATAACTGCCATTATAGGAGGAACCGGACGTGGTAAATCCAGTATATTAAAACTGATTCCAAGGCTGTATGATCCAATGTTCGGTGAGGTATTGATCGATGGAGTAAATGCGAAAGAATATCGTATGGAGGATCTTCGTTCTCTGATCGGATACGTTCCGCAGAAAAATGTGCTGTTTTCCGGAGACATTGCAGAGAATCTGAATTTTGGAAAGGAAAATGGCACGGAGGAAGACTGGAAGCAGGCGGCAAAGATTGCATGTGCAGATGAGTTCATCTGCAAAAAGAAACAGGGATATCATGATGCTATTGCCCAGGGAGGAACGAATTTATCCGGAGGACAGAGGCAGCGTATGGCAATTGCCAGAGCAATGATGAAAAAGCCGGAGATTTATGTGTTTGACGACAGTTTTTCTGCGCTGGATATGAAAACAGACCGTCAGCTACGTCAGAACCTGAAAGAGAGTATTGGAGATGCGACGGTGATCATGGTAGCGCAGAGAGTCAGCACGATTCTGGATGCAGATCGTATTCTGGTGGTGGATGATGGACAGATTGTAGGAAACGGAACACATAAGGAGTTGTTAACTACATGTCCTCTTTATCGGGAAATTGCAGAGATACAGTTGGGAAAGGAGGCAGTCTGAGATGAAGAATACAACGATATTTAAGCGCCTTTTAGGCTATCTGAAAGCATATCGTCTGCGTCTGATCCTGGTGATTTTGTCAGCGGTTATCAGTACGGCTTTTATGGTTCTGGCACCTTTTCTTGTGGGAAAGGTGACTACAACACTTTTTGCCAGCATTGCAGACGGTGTGTTTTACTGGGAAACAATCCTCTGGCTTCTGGTAGCTCTGGTTGCCCTGTATTTTGTTTCTCAGCTGTTTTCCTTTTTGCAGGGATTTGGAATGGCAAAGATCACGGCTAATGTGATGCAGACCATCCGAAGAGAGATCGATGAGAAAATGCATCGTTTAAAATTGAATTATTATGACGCCCATACTCATGGAGACATATTAAGTGTGATTACCAATGATGTAGACACTATCAATAATACCATCAGTCAGAATCTGACCGCGGTAGTGACTCAGGTGACAACGGCGGCAGGTGTTTTGATCATGATGCTGCTGATCAGTCCGCCATTGTCTCTGATTCCGATCATTATGGTTCCTCTGTCTCTTTTGAGCGCGGCAGGAGTAATGAAGGCCAGTGAGAAATATTATGGGGAACAGCAGGAACTGCTGGGAAAACTGAACGGTTATGTAGAAGAAATGTATAATGGACAGTCAGTGGTACAGACTTTTAATTATCAGGAACGTGCAAAGAAGGCATTTGCCGGACTGAACAACGCACTGAAAACCAGTTCCAGAAAAGCAGAAACGACAGCGGGGGCAGTCAGTCCGATCACAACTCTTGTAAATGATCTTGGGTATGTGCTTTGTGCAGCCGTTGGCTGTCTCTGGGCCATTGCCGGAAAAATTGCCGTAGGAAACGTGCAGGCTATGCTGGAATACACATGGCGTTTCGCGGAGCCGTTTTCTGCCATTGCAGGAATGGTAGGAAGTTTTGGAGCGGCAGCGGCAGCAGGTAATCGTATTTTCAGTCTTCTGGATGCAGAAGAGGAGATTCCGGACAGTGAACAGTGTGTGGTTCCTGACGACCGAAGCGGACAGGTTACTTTTGAAAACGTAAAATTTGGATATACACCAGAGCACCTTCTTATGAATGGAATCAATCTGACAGTAAAGCCTGGACAGAAGGTTGCAGTGGTAGGTCCGACAGGCGCCGGAAAAACTACCCTTATCAATCTTCTGATGCGTTTCTATGAGGTAAACGGAGGCTCCATTAAAGTAGACGGTGTCAAAATTACGGACATGACAAGAGAGGAACTTCGTAACCGATTTGGCATGGTTCTTCAGGATACCTGGCTGTTTGAGGGGACTATTGGAGAAAATATCGGATATTCAGAAGAGAATATGCAGAGAGAAAAAATCAAAGAAGCGGCGAAATCTGCCTGTGCTCATAGCTTTATTAAAACTCTTCCGGGAGGGTATGATATGGTGCTGAGCAAAGGCGCGGAAAATATCTCTCAGGGAGAACGTCAGCTTCTGACTATTGCCCGGGCTATCGCTTCTGATCCTGAGATCATGATCCTGGATGAGGCTACTAGCAATGTAGATACACATACAGAGGTTCTGATCCAGAAAGCTATGGCAGAGCTGATGAAGGGCCGTACCAGTTTTGTGATCGCCCATCGTCTTTCTACTGTCCGGGATGCAGATATGATCCTTTATATGGAAGACGGAGACATTAAGGAAGTGGGAAATCATGAGGAGCTGATGAAGAAGAATGGAAAATATGCAGCTCTTTATATGAGTCAGTTTGCCTGATATTTTAAATAAAGAAAAATACTGTATAGAAAGCGGCAGAAGTAAGGAAAAAGATCAGTTGGAAACTGGTCT
>NZ_CABVDF010000147.1:0-7042 GCF_902497045.1 uncultured Blautia sp.
GGTAGAACACCAGCCTTCCAAGCTGGATACGTGGGTTCGATTCCCATCACCCGCTTATGCGATAGTGGCGTAGTTGGTAACGCGCGACCTTGCCAAGGTCGAGACCGCGGGTTCGAGCCCCGTCTATCGCTCTTGAGAGTCAGGATAAGTCCTGGCTCTTTTTTTGCCAGAAAAGCAGTACATATTGTACTGACTTTTCTGACAGGAGAGTTCGAAGTAAACGAGTCTGATTTGCTTGAAAATATTCTGAGAGTAATAAATCTTAATGATCTTTTAGCTGATATGCAACCAGGGCTATATTCCAAAAACCCTGTTTGTTCAAGTCTCTTTCACAGTCTCTTATTTTTTTTACACAGGTATCCGGAAGATCTGCAACTGATGCTTCAGGAAAAGAAACGGGGTTGTCTGTTTTTTCTGATGTGTTCATGAGACCTCCTGTTTTTTGTGGTCAACCAGACCATAAAAAGAAAGAAGATACAGACCGCATAAACCTACCAGTCCATAGATGATTCGTGATATCCAGCTCATGCTTCCAAAGAGAAGGGAAACGAGGTTCAGATCAAAGAAGCCGATCAGTCCCCAGTTGACTGCACCAATAACTGCAATCGTAAGTGAAAAATAATTTAAGAATTTATTGTTCATATGTCACCATCCTTTCATGAAGTTAGTATTTCGAAAAGCAAAAAAAATATTCGCAGCAATTTCTGCTGCGAATACAAAAATATATTTTTATTTTATTTTGATGATCTGAGAAGTAATGGTTCCGCCGCCAAAACTAAAGGCTTCTCCGGCTTCGAGAGTTACATCTGTTTCATCTATAAGGGCAAATGCCTGACATACTGTAACTGCCTGTCCGGGCTGGACCTCTGCCATAAACTGATCAATGGCGCTGTCGTCAGATTCCGGGATGGCAGCAGTAAGCGTCTGTCCGTTCTGATATGCCTGGAGATTTACATCTACCATGGCGCTGGATGCAGAAGAACCGTTGTTGCTGTAATCGTAATAAACGAGAAGACAGGGGGCGCCGGAAACATCTTTTGCCACACGGTGCTGTTTGTAATGGATAGAGAATTTGTCATTGCTCATATCTATAGTGCCGGCAGAGTCTGCAGTCTGTTCAGTTTGTTCCTGCTGGGAATCGGAAGTTTCCATTTCTACAAGTGATTGATTGATCTCGTCCTGTACATTGGTAAAATTTGCTGACATGAATTTTACAGTTTCTGTATCCAATGCAACGATCTTCCAACCGTCTCCTGTTTTAATAAGAGGATAGGTAATCTCGGTTTCTGCAAATTTATCTTCTATAGTACCTGCCTTTTCTTCCAGAAGTGCCGCAAGCTTCTGCTGAGTCTGTTCTTCGGTAAGTTCTTCTCCGGAAAAGGCCGTAGAGACAATTTGTTTCAGGAATTCAGTAATGGTTTCTTTGTAAATATCAGAACCGTCGATATAGCGGATCTTTGCTGTGATGTTTGCAGTTCCGTTGGTGAGACTGAAAGAAGTTTTTTTGATCTCAAAGGTCATTTTTTGATTTACATTCTGAAAAAATGCAGTATATGCATTGTTGGTAATATCTGCATTGTCCAGAGCTGACATATCATTGCTTTGGAGCTGAGATTTCATTCCGTCAAAGTTCAGTTTCTGAATATCCCCAAGAAATGTTTTAACCGTGTTTATTGGCTTCTGCCGTTCCATAAAATAATATCCGACACCTCCGGCAGCTGCCAGGATGAGTACTGTCAGAAAGATGATCAATCCTGTTTTTTTTCTTTTTTTCTTGATCGGGGTTTTATGTTCCGGATCATCCGGTATGACTGTTTCAGAAGTACGAGATGATTCTTCAGACTTCTTCAGATTTTCTGTATCCATAGTGCCTCCTTATTTACTTTATGATTCTTATATGATACCCTTTTATTATAGCAGAGCCAGTCCTTATTTGACAAGCATATAAGAAGAGGCAGCAGCTCTGACGAGCAAAATATATTTTGGTTATATAAAGAGCGATTTGTTGGTTTTTTATCTATTGTATCTGACGGATTCTTCTTAAAAAGCCAAACTTCCCCTCTTTTCCTCTTATGCACCCTTTTTTCTTCTTATCTCTCCTCATCACTTCCTTTCTTTAACTGTACGCAAATCTTACTTGTATTTTTTTCTCCAATTCTGATTCATTTTCTTTTATCCTACTGTTTTTCCACGCATTGAGCAGGAGACGGTGCTTTTGCATCCTGCTCTGTTTTACTTTCTTCCACAGCGTCTCCCATGCTTCTATGATCTGGGCTATCATGTGACCAATCTGTATCAAATAATAGTGGTTCTTCATCCCCTGGTAATCATGGCTGAACCGGTGTTCCAGATAATACCCCTGTTTCTTCTGGGTATTGAACCCTTCGTTTTCTATTTTCCATCTCCATCTTCCGCGTTCCACTGTTTCTTTTACATTTCTCTCCGTAATATTCAGATCCGTTACATACAAAAATTTCTTTTTCTCTTCCTTACTCTCGTATTCTATTACGTTGATACTCTCTCCACGGTAATCAATCCCTGTAACATAGTCATAAACTCCTTCTGGCTTTTCCTGACGGTTCTTTTCCTGCTTTTTTAATACCTGATACTCCTGGTTAATACTGGGAATGCTCCCTTCTTTATATCGTAAGATATATTTCCATTTCTTCCTGCGGCATTCTTAAAAAATCCTTCACTCGCATACAAGCTGTCCCCGCAGATACAGATTTGCAGCATCGGGAATTCCTGTTTCAAACGCTCCATCAGCCGTTTCGCACCTTCCTGCTCACAATCCTGCTTATCTACTTCCCGCTTTTCATTCTCAATAAACTCTGTCAGGATGCTCACCTGAATCTTTTCGTGAAGAACAGCCTTTGCTTCCAATACATAATAGTAGTACTCCGTATATTCTTCCTCTGTTCCTTTCTTCTTTCGACAGAACAGGCTGTGTTCCCCCAGATCTTTTCTGCTCCGGATCAGCCTGTGTACCAGCCGCCATACAATTTTCTGTAGTTTGTCAGATGAAAACCGTTTCAGATAATGATTGATTGTTTCCCAATAAGGCAGCTCCCTTAGTTCTTCTCCGCACAACATCCCGATATTCTCAATTACAGTTTCATCATTAAATTCTCCGCTTGTACTTCTCATGCTGTTGATATAAAATATAGATGACAGGATCCGTGTCATCAGTAAAACGTGGTTGCTATAAATAATATAGCTTTGGTGTCTTGGATCCTCTGCCCGCTTTAACAAGGATAAAAGTTCCGGGAAAAAGTGGCGGATAACCTTTACCAATTCACAGGCAAGGTTAAACCGTGCCAGGTGTTCCCTTGATTCTTTTCTCGTGATTTTTTCTTTTGTTTTTGCTGGAAAAACCTCCCTTCTTTCGGGCTTGCGAAGAAAAAAGTTTTTGGGCTAACTTTATTATCTCGCAATTCTTCTGAAAAAGGGAGGTTTTTATTAATAATTATTTTTGGTCGTCAGAGCTGGAAGAGGCAGCAGCTAAGGAATCGCAAATTTTTGTTGTGAACTGTGGAGATTACAGACCAGGATGAAGACGGGAATAGAATAGTCCACATACCGGCAGATGGAAGGCTTGTCATATGTACTGGCAGGATTGGATATCAGTTGTGACAGATGACCGGGGCAATGAGCAGGAGGATATGGTTATGGTAAAAAGATACAGACGTTTTTTCAGATCAGAGGCAGATGGACTGAGGATATCAGTACTCAGTATTTGCCCAGAGGAGCAGCCTTATAAAGGAATCGTGCAGATCGTCCACGGAATGAGCGAGCATAAGGAAAGATATGAGCCGTTTATGGAATATATGGCATCGTTAGGATATATGACTGTAATACATGATCACAGAGGTCATGGACAGAGTGTGAGATCCGGAGATGACCTGGGATATATGTATGGCGGAGGCGCAGATGCCA
This sequence comes from uncultured Blautia sp., assembly GCF_902497045.1. Lineage (NCBI taxonomy): Bacteria > Bacillati > Bacillota > Clostridia > Lachnospirales > Lachnospiraceae > Blautia > uncultured Blautia sp. The sequence goes on from NZ_CABVDF010000147.1 coordinate 3,937, forward strand.
TGCTTGCGGATATTGGTACAGTCAATAAAAATATCAGAGAAATGTTTCCGGATCTTCCTCTGATCCTTTTTGGACACAGTATGGGATCCTTGGCAGTCAGAGCATTTGCAGCGGAGCATGACGATTCTATGGATATGCTGATCGTGTGTGGATCTCCCAGTGATCAGAAAGCAAAAACGTTGGGAAAGGTGATCGCAAATGTGGAAGGCAGAATTTTTGGTATGAGACATAAAAGCCGGATACTGGAATTTTTGTCCTTTGGAACGTTTGCATTGAAATTTTCAGAAGAAAAAAATAAAAATGCCTGGATCTGCTCAGACCCGGATGTATATGAGGCATATTCCGATTCGGAACTTTGTGGATTTACTTTTACAGATGATGCATATCTGGCACTTTTTGATCTGATGAAAAGAGCCTATGATGTCAAGCACTGGAAATGTACAAGACCAGAAATGCCGGTGCTGTTTATCAGCGGTGCGCAAGACCCCTGTCTGGGCAGTGTGCGTCAGTTTGCTTCTGCAGTAAAGAATATGAGAAGTGCAGGATATCGTGATGTGAAGGGAAAGCTTTATCAGGGGATGCGTCATGAGATACTGAATGAAAAAGAGAAAGAAAAGGTATATCATGACGTTGCTGTCTATATGGAAAAGAAGGGATTCTGACGCATAGAAGTACGATTTTCGTTCATACTATCGGTAAATACAAGTATGGAGGGCTTATCGTGAAAAAAATATATAAGGTTCTTCTTCTGATCGGAATTCTGACAATCTGCGCCGCAGGCTGCGGCCAGAAGAAAGTGAAGGATGACAGAGGAGAGCTGGTAAGGGCCGGGGAAATTCCCCGGTCTGTTTTTGTGCAGAAGGAAAGCAGTAAGTCCCTCAAGGCCTGAGGGATTCTCCTTGACCGCCACGTATGGGCTTGGTATAATTAGACTATTGTATGAAGATTTATGAAAATATAAACAACGAAGGAGAAAAGAAATGAGAGCAAGCGGTGTTTTAATGGGGATTTCCAGCCTTCCTTCTTCTTATGGAATCGGATGCTTTTCCAGAGAGGCTTATGAATTTGTGGATAAGCTGGCGGAAGCAGGGCAGCAGTACTGGCAGATTCTTCCTCTGGGACCTACCGGATATGGAGACTCTCCTTATCAGTCCTGCTCTACTTTTGCAGGAAACCCGTATTTTATCAGCCTGGAAGATCTGATTCAGGAAGGGCTTCTTACAAAAGAGGAATGTGATGCCTGCGATTGGGGAAAGGATTCTTCTTATGTAGATTATGAAAAAATGTATCATAACAGATTCCCGCTTCTGAGAAAGGCATATGAGAGAGCAGATCTGGAGAATGACAGTGAGTATCAGGGATTTGTGAGAGAATATCAGATCTGGCTGAAGGATTATGCTCTTTATATGGCAATCAAAAACAGCCGAAAAGGGGAAAGCTGGCTGGACTGGCCGGAAGAGCTTCGGGACAGAAATTCAGGCTATGTAAGAAAGGCTGAAAATGAACTGTCTGAGGAAGTGGAGTTTTATTGTTTTCAGCAGTATCTTTTTGAAAAACAGTGGAAAAAGCTGAAAAAATATGCAAATAAAAAAGGGATCCGTATTATCGGAGATGTTCCGATCTATGTGGCGCTGGACAGTGCAGATGTATGGGCGAATCCGGAAATGTACCAGATAGGAGAGGACTATGTTCCGGAAGCAGTGGCAGGCTGTCCGCCGGATGCTTTTTCCGCCACAGGACAGCTGTGGGGAAATCCTCTTTATGACTGGAAAAAGCATAAAGCAACCGGATATGCATGGTGGATCCAGAGAATGACATACTGCATGGAGCGCTATGATGTGGCAAGGATCGATCATTTCAGAGGCTTTGATGAGTATTATTCCATTCCTTACGGAGATGAAACCGCAAAGAATGGCCACTGGGAAGACGGTCCGGGACTGGAACTGTTTGATGTGCTGAAGAAAAATGTGCCAGGACTTCATGTGATCGCGGAGGATCTGGGGTTCCTTACTGACAGTGTGATAAAACTGGTGAAGGATACCGGTTTTCCGGGGATGAAGGTTCTGCAGTTTGCCTTTGACGGAAGCGAGGACAGCAGCTATCTTCCGCATAAATATGAGAAAAACTGTGTGGTATACACAGGCACACATGACAATGAGACAACGAAGGGATGGCTGGAAGGCCTTCAGGGACATGATAAAGACTTTGTCCGTGCGTATATCAACTGCTATGACAAGCCGATCAATGACTGCGTATGGGGGCTGATCCGTACAGCGCTGTCCAGTGTGGCAGATCTGGCTGTGATTCCTGTTCAGGATTATCTCTGTCTGGGAAATGAAGCACGAATGAATGCACCGTCCACACTGGGACTGAACTGGAGATGGAGAATCGGCAGAGAAATGCTTTCAGATATAACGGTTTATACGATGAGGGAGCTGAATCGTATTTACGGACGTCTGCCAAAACCGGAAACGAAAGATCTGGAAAATGACGTACAGACAGAAGCGGCTCTCTAAAATCAGTAAGAAAGGAACTTGTGTTTAATGGAAGATAATAAAAAAGAAGAACTGGAGCAGGCAGAGACAACAGAAGTAAAGCTGCCGGAGGAAGAGCAGAAAGAAGAAAGTGAAACAGAAGACAGCAGGGACCAGGGACTTCCCGGAACAAGTGTCGGTCTTATGCTTCTGGCGGGATTTTACCTTGTGTATACAGGCTATAAGCTCTGTTCCAATGTTCTGGCAGGCGAAGAAGGAGCAAGCTGGGGATTTATGGTGGCTGGAATCGCCTTTCTGGTGATCGGAGCAGGAATGCTTTTTGTCAGCGGAAAAAATCTCCTCAGAAAAAATAAGGCGAAAAAGGCAGAAGAAGTGGAAGAGGAATCAGAGGCGCAGCCGGAAGCAGAGAAAGCTTCAAGACAGATGAGTATTGCAGAACGTGCCAGACTTGCAGAAAGCGTAGCAGAAAAAGAAGCGCAGGAAGCTTCCGAAAAAGAAAATACAGATACAGAGGATTCTGATCAGGAATAAAATTTCAGGGGGACAGCCAGCAGCTCAATGTCATTTAGTTAAGACATTAAGCAGATGTATTCCTATCAGGCAGAGGTAGA
>NZ_CABVDF010000148.1:0-6985 GCF_902497045.1 uncultured Blautia sp.
TCTAATCTGTTTTAGAGAGTTTTTTTAGATTAGACTGCTACACTGACTTTAAAATAACGGGAGAGTGTGAATTGTGACCATACATACAAAAATAAAGAAAAGAGAATATAAGGGGTTGTTATTTCTTCTGCCCAGCTTTCTGGGTGTGGGGCTGTTCTGGGTGATCCCCTATGGGGATGTGATCCGAAGATCCTTTTTCAGCGCGGTCAGCAGCGAATTTACCGGGCTGAAAAACTATCAGACAGTTTTTGAAAATCAGGCTTTCCGTCTGGCGGCTGCCAATACACTGAGATTTTTCTGTATTTGTATTCCAGCGCTGGTGACAATGTCGCTTTTGATCGCGGTGCTGCTGACCAGAAGAAAAAAAGGTATGCATATCCTGAAAAGCATGTTCCTTCTTCCTATGGCGATTCCGGTGGCATCCGTAGTACTTTTGTGGAAAGTTCTTTTTCACAGTCAGGGGCTTTTGAATCACCTTCTGGAACTTCTGAATTTTCAGGGGCCGGACTGGATGAACACAGACGCTTCTTTTTTTGTGCTGGTAGTAAGTTATCTCTGGAGAAACCTGGGATATGATATTGTTTTGTGGGTGGCAGGACTTGGTGCAATACCTGCATCTCTTTATGAGGCTGCCAGAGTAGACGGAGCGGGAGAGTGGAAGTGCTTTGTTAAGATCACTTTGCCGAATCTTTTGCCTTCTCTTTTTACTATTGTGGTGCTGTCTTTACTGAACGGCTTTAAAGTATTCCGGGAAGCCTGGCTGGTGGCAGGAGACTATCCTCAGAACAGTATGTATCTTCTGCAGCATCTTTTTAATAACTGGTACCGGGATATGTCTTTTGATAAAATGGCAGCGGCGGCTGTAGTGACAGGAAGCGTGATTCTTGTGCTGATCCTGCTGCTTCAAAAAGCCTGGGAAGGGGGAGACAGCATATGATGAAAAAATTTATGACAGCTCTGGTGTTTCTTATGGCAGCGGCGGCTGTGTTTCCGGTGCTGTTTCTGATATGTGGATCACTGATGGGAGATACGGAGCTGTTACGGCTTCTTATTCCGGTTCTGGGAAACGGGGAGGGCTTTGCCTCCTGGAAGCTGATGCCTTTGTATCCTACCTTTTCTCATTATGTGGAATTATTATTGGATTCGCCGGAATTTTTTGTTATGTTCTGGAATTCTGTAAAGATTACAGCTCTGACCCTTATTGGGCAGATTCTTGTAGGAACCCCTGCAGCATGGGGATTTGCCAGATACCACTTTCCGGGAAAAAAGCTTCTGTTTACTATTTATATCGCTTTGATGATGATGCCTTTTCAGGTAATGATGCTCAGCAGTTATCTGGTACTGGATCAGACAGAACTTCTGGATACGCTGACAGGGATTGTTCTGCCTGCTGTTTTTTCTACTTTTCCGGTATTTTTGATGTACCGTTTTTTTCAGGGGCTTCCGGAAGCGGTGATGGATTCTGCAAGAATCGACGGAGCGGGAGAATGGAAGATTTTTTTCAGTATTGGGATTCCTCTTGGCTCTCCGGGAATGATTTCAGCGCTGGTTTTGGGATTTCTGGAATACTGGAATCTTATTGAACAGCCAATGGCATTTTTAAAAACAAAAGAAAAATGGCCTCTTTCCCTGTATCTTCCAAATATCGGGACAGAACAGGCCGGCAGAGCATTTGCAGCTTCTGTACTGGTGCTTGTTCCTGCTGTCCTGGTATTTCTGGCGGGGCAGGATTATCTGGAACAGGGAATTGTCTCAACAGCAGTGAAGGAGTAGGAGAAATGAAACGAAAAAAAATACTGAAATGGTTTGGAATATTTTTTGCAGCAATGCTGATTTTTACTTTTTTGTCAAGAGCGGCAGATTCTGTCAGTGTGGCAAAGATCAATGCCTCTGCACCTCAGAATCAGATTATCAGTCACAATGTTTCCGGAACAGGAAAAATAGAGGGAACCAGAGAGACTGCAGTTTTTGTCCCGGAAGGTCTGAAGATTGCACAGGTTTATGTGAAACCTGGAGAGGCTATAAAAAAAGAGCAGGCGATCCTGACAGTTCTGGAAAGCAGTATTCAGGACAGTATACAGAAAAAACAGGACGAGATCCAGGAACTTTCCCTGAAGATCAGCGATATCCAAAGTCAGAAACAGATCAATGATCAGAAAAAACAAAATGAAACAAAAAGAGCCCAGGAGGATCTGGATGCCGCTGTGAACAATGGAAACATCAATATTTCCAATGCTCAGAATGAAGTGAATATTGCACAGCAGAGATTAAATGAATACAGAGCCAGACGGGCGGCGGAGGAAGCTGCCCGGCAGCAGGAGCTGAAAAACGGGGAACCGGATTTCGGGGACGGAACAGATGGACAGGGAAACGACCTTACAGACGGCACCCAGGGGAATTCTGAAGCGGAAAGACAGCAGGAGCAGGCTTTGATGGATGATGTACGGGCAAAAATGGAAGCTCTGAATCAGGTAATCATGAACCGAAACCGGGAAGTAAAGGAAGCAGACCGGGCAAAACAGGATGCAGCGATCCCTCAGGTTCAGGACAGTACAGAGGAAACCCTTCAGACACAGCTGGAAAGACGCAATGAGGAACTGAGAGAGCTGAATGTGCTTCTGGATAATAAAGGAGAGGTTTTTTCTCCTGCGGAAGGTGTAATGAAAACAGTTTCTTCCCAAACAGGGGGACAGACCTCTCAGGAGGCTGCGGCAGTGTTGTATGAGCTTACCGGAGAGCTGAGCATGACGGGACGGATCACCAGAGAAGATATGGAATATGTTTCTGTGGGGGCAGCTGTGAAGCTGGAAGGAGTCAGTAAAACCGTGGTGGAGAATGCTGTGGTACAGGCAGTACAGGAGGACGAGGCAGAGCTGGGAACTTTTGTTATGACTGTAGCTGTGCCGGAAAGCGGACTTTCTGTAGGGGAAAGTGTGGAATTTACCGTAGAACAGTCCAACGGACCTTATAGCTGCTGTGTGCCTCTTACAGCTTTATATGGTCAGGAAGGTCAGGAGTATGTATTTGTTGTGGATACCGTGGATTCTATTCTGGGAGAGGTACAGGTGGCACGAAAAATTTCCGTACAGGTAAAAGAAAAAAATCAGACCACGGCGGCTCTTGCAGAGGGAACTCTTTCCAGCAGCCAGAAAGTGATCACGGAAGCAAACAGAGAAATACAGGACGGCAGCCGGGTAAGGCTGCAGCAGTCATGAGCGGGAAGAGCAGGACGTTTCTGAAAGACTGGTGGAAACGTCTGCTGCCGGCAGTTTTTGTGCTGATTTTTTATAGCGCGGCTGTATTCTGTTACTGTCAGATCCAAAGGGAACCTTCTGTGACAGTGCTTTTATCCGGCTTTTTTCCTGATGGAGATCAGGCGGAGAATATACTGAAAAGTATGGAAAAAACAGAACAGCAGGATATGGGTCTTTGTTTTTTTCGGGAAGGAGGCATGGAAACTCTGGAAGAACCGGAATATGGAAGAAGTACTTCGGCAATGACAGGCAATATCGCCGGCGACGCGTCTCTTTATGACTGGAGACTGGCAGGACTTCTTTCTCAGGACAGACAGGGTTGTGTTCTTGACCGTGTCTCTGCAGTGAAGCTGTTTGGAACAGAAGAAGCAGAAGGCAGATGGTTACGTTTTCAGGGAAAGGATTATCAGATAAGAAAGGTACTGCCATGGAAACAGAGAATGTTTCTGACTGCTTCGGGACAATCGACGGATACATATAACAGAGTGTTTGTAAAAAGAAGAGATTCTGAAATGGGAAAGACGACGGAACAGCTTCTTATGGGTTATGGACTTTCCGGAACAGCCGTGGAAGGCGGATTTTTACGGGGGACAGCTTTGATGGCGCTTTTGCTTTTTCCGGCTGCAGCAGGATGGGTTTTATGGAAAACTGCCCGTATGGAACAAAAAAAATATTCTTTTCGGCAGGGGGATTACTGGATCTGGACAGGCGCATTGCTGCTTCTTGCCGTAACGGGCATTATGATTCTTTGGAATACCATCCGGATTCCAGGAGACTGGATTCCTTCCAGATGGTCGGATTTTACATTCTGGTCTGAGCGGTTCTTTGACGCAGCAGACAATATACGATGGTTTCTGATGCTTCCCAAAACAGTTCTTCAGACAGAAAATATTGTTTTTTGTATAAAATCCCTGTTTTTTTCTCTTGGAGCTTTTTTTCTTTTTATTGTGATACAGAAAAAAATATGTTACACTGTACACAGCATGTATTTTTCAGGAGAAAAGAAAAAGGAGAATGCAGTATGAGAAAAATTGCAATTGTCACAGACAGCAACAGCGGTATCACGCAGGATGAAGGACGCAGTCTTGGTGTTTTTGTTCTGCCCATGCCCTTTTATATTAATGAAGTGATGTATCTGGAGGGGATTACACTTTCTCAGGATGAATTTTATGAGCGTCTGCAGAAGGATGAAACGATTTCCACCTCACAGCCCAGTCCGGGAGAGGTATGTGGAATGTGGGACAATCTTCTGAAAGAGTATGACGAGATCGTTCATATTCCCATGTCCAGCGGTCTCAGCGCTTCCTGTGAAACTGCCATGGGACTTGCCAGAGACTACGACGGAAAGGTACAGGTAGTTGACAACCAGAGGATTTCTGTAACGCAGAGACAGTCTGTCCTGGATGCCATTGCACTGGCAGAGGCGGGCAAAAATGCTTCGGAGATCCGTGAGATCCTGGAGGCGGAAAAGCTGGAATCGAGCATTTACATTACTTTAGAGACTCTGAAATATCTGAAAAAAGGCGGAAGAATCACTCCTGCTGCAGCGGCTATCGGTACAGTTCTGAATCTGAAGCCGGTACTTCAGATCCAGGGGGATAAGCTGGACGCTTATTCTAAAGTAAGAGGCAAGAAGCAGGCCAAACGGGTGATGCTCAAAGCTATGAAGGAAGATATGGATACCCGCTTTGCAGAATATGTAAAAAAGGGAGAAATGTGCCTGCAGATGGCTTATACCGGAAATAAGGAAGAAGCGGAGGAATTCAAAAAAGAAGTTCAGGAGATGTTCCCTGAGCTGGAGATCCATATGGATCCCCTTTCCTTAAGCGTTGCCTGCCATATCGGCCATGGCGCCCTTGCAGTGGCATGCTCCAAAAAAGTCACTGTATAAAAAAGAATAAGTACGAGGAGTCATAAGACATGAAGAAACTGATGGAAATTATGGCAGAGGAGCTTTCCTCCGCTTTTGAAAAAGCCGGATATGATCCGGAGTATGGAAAAGTAACGGTATCAAACAGACCTGATCTCTGTGAGTTCCAGTGCAACGGAGCCATGGCAGGAGCAAAGGCATACAAAAAAGCACCGTTTATGATTGCAGATGATGTAGTGGAATACTTAAAGGACAGCCAGGTATTTTCTATGGCAGAAGTGGTAAAGCCCGGCTTTATCAATCTGAAAGTAAAAGAAGAATTTCTTGCGGATTATCTGAAGAAAATGGCAGAGGATCCCAAATTTTCCGTGACACAGGCGGAAACACCAAAGACGATCATCATTGATTACGGCGGACCAAACGTGGCAAAGCCACTTCATGTAGGTCATCTTCGTTCTGCCATTATTGGAGAGAGCATCAAAAGAATCGGCCGTTTTGTAGGACATAAGGTGATCGGCGATGTTCATCTTGGAGACTGGGGACTTCAGATGGGTCTGATCATTACAGAGCTGAAGCACCGCAAGCCGGAGCTGGTATATTTTGACGACAGCTATCAGGGAGAGTATCCGGAGGAAGCACCGTTTACCATTGGTGAACTGGAAGAAATCTACCCCTGTGCCAGCGGAAAATCCAAGGAGGACGAGGATTATCGTAACGAGGCACTGGAGGCAACCCACCTTCTCCAGCAGGGCAAGCCGGGATATATGGCTCTCTGGAACCATATCATGCAGGTTTCCGTAACAGACCTTAAGAGAAATTACGACAATCTTAATGTGTCCTTTGACCTCTGGAAAAAGGAATCAGACGCACAGCCTTATATTCCGGATATGGTGCAGGCTATGAAGGATCAGGGATTTGCCTATGAAGATCAGGGCGCGCTGGTAGTAGACGTAAAGGAAGAAACAGACACCAAGGAGATCCCTCCGTGTATGCTTCTGAAATCCGACGGCGCTTCTCTTTATACCACAACAGACCTTGCGACCATTGTAGAGCGTATGAAGCTTTATGAGCCGGACGAGATCCTTTATGTGGTAGACAAACGTCAGGAACTTCATTTTATCCAGGTATTCCGCTGCGCAAGAAAAACCGGACTTGTAAAAGAAGATACCAGACTTTCTTTCCTGGGCTTCGGTACCATGAACGGAAAAGACGGCAAGCCATTTAAGACAAGAGAAGGCGGCGTTATGAGACTGGAGCGCCTGATCGCGGATATTGATGAGGAAATGTACCGCAAGATTGTGGAAAACAGAAGCGTGAAGGATAAAGACGCTGCAGAGACCGCTGAGATCGTAGGTCTTTCTGCGATCAAATATGGTGATCTTTCCAATCAGGCTACCAAGGATTATGTATTTGATATCGACCGGTTTACTTCTTTTGAGGGAAATACAGGTCCGTATATCCTTTATACCATTGTCCGCATCAAGTCTATTCTGAACCGTTATGTAGAAGAAGGGGGAAGCCTTGAGGGAATCCAGATTCTTCCGGCAGTAAATGACAGCCAGAAAAATCTCATGCTGGAGCTGACAAAGTTTGGGGCAACTGTAGAAAGCGCATTTGAGGAAAAAGCTCCTCATAAGATCTGTGCTTACATTTATGAGGTATCCAATGCATTTAACAGCTTCTATCATGAAACAAAGATCTTAAGTGAGGAAGATCAGGCACAGAAGGAATCTTTCCTGAAGCTTCTCAGTGTGACCAGAAGCATTCTGGAAACCAGTATCGATCTTCTTGGATTCTCCGCTCCGGACAGAATGTAAAAATTATAAGAAAATCTGTTTTTCAGAATATAGACAAAAAGATT
>NZ_CABVDF010000149.1:0-6984 GCF_902497045.1 uncultured Blautia sp.
AGGAGGCTATAGATATGGAACTTGAAAAGTACCGGATTTATTCTGAGATGGCCAGAGGAATCAAAAAGGCTCCTATTGTGTTTAAAAATGCCAATGTTTTTTATGCACATATAGGCGAGTTCAGAAAAGGAGATGTAGCAGTTGCAGATGGTATGATCATTGGTACGGGTGATTATCAGGGAGAGAAAGAGATAGACCTTACAGGGAAATATCTTTGTCCTGGATTTATTGACAGCCATCTTCATCTGGAATCCACGCTTGTGACGCCGGGAGAATTGATTCGCCAGGCTGCCCAGTGTGGAACTACGACATTTATTGTAGATCCGCATGAATCTGCAAACGTATCAGGAACTGCAGGAATAGATTATATTCTGGAACAGACAGAGGAAGTACCGGCAAATGTATATGTGATGATGCCTTCCTGTGTACCGGCAACTTATGTAGATGACAATGGATGTACCCTTACTGCCGGAAAAATGAAAACGTATCTTGAGCATCCAAGAATTCTTGGGCTGGGAGAGGTAATGGATGCAGCTTCGGTGATCAATGGAAGTGTTGCCATGCATGAGAAATTATCTTTATTTCAGAATAAAATACGGGATGGACATGCACCATTTCTCAGCTCAGGAGATCTTGCTGCATATGCTTTGGCAGGAATTGCTACAGATCATGAATGTGTTGATTATGAGTATGCAATGGAGGAATGCAGAAATGGAATGCAGGTTCTGATTCGTGAGGGAAGTGCGGCTCGTAATCTGGATGCCATTGTATCAGGGATTGTAAAAAACGATACAGATACATCAGGATTTTGTTTTTGTACCGATGATAAACATATTGAAGACATTAGAAGAGAAGGCCATATCAATTACAATATAAGGCGTTCTGTAGAACTGGGACTCTCACCGGAAAGAGCAATACAAATCGCTACCATTCAGGCAGCAAGATGCTATGGGCTTACGCATCTGGGAGCTATAGCACCAGGATGTCAGGCAGACCTGGTGGTACTTAAAAATCTGGAAACTATGGAAGTACAGGATGTTTATCATAAAGGAAAAATAATACTGAAAGATGAAAAGACAGAAATCAGGCCATGTGCTCCTGAACTGAAAAACACAGTCCATTTGAAAGATTTTGATAAAAAAGATTTACGTCTGCCCTGTATAAATAAAAAGGCTCATGTACTGCAGATGATGGAAGGACAGATTGTTACAAAAGATCTTTACGAAGAGGTTCCTTTTAGTGAGAAACAGGATGGAAAAGATTTTATTCCAGATGAAAATTTCCAAAAAATTGCGGTTATAGAACGGCATAAATGTACCGGAAAAGTGGGAGTAGGAATTGTAAAGGGATTTGGAATCCAGGGAGGAGCGATTGCATCAAGTGTTTCCCATGATTCACATAACCTGATTGTTATTGGAGATAATGATCAGGATATGTATCTTGCGGTGAAGGAACTTGTACGAACTCAGGGAGGATATACATTGGTAGAGAAAGGAAAAGTATTCGACACTTTGCCTCTGCCTGTAATGGGACTGATGAGTGATGCAGGCTATGAAAAAGTGAATGATCTTCTTGAAAGTATGATATCAAAGGCACATTCTATGGGAATAAAAAAAGGATTTGATCCTTTTATAACATTATCTTTCATGGCGCTTCCGGTAATCCCGGATATCAGAGTAACTCCCAGAGGTGTGTATCTGGTAAACGAAGACAGGCTTCTGACCAGCCCATTTGAAGAATAAGTATATATTACGTGAATATTTACATGAAAAAGAAAAAGCATGACAGGAATTTTCCTATCGTGCTTTTTCTAGTGTAAAAATAAATTCTGTGCCTACTCCTTCTGTACTTATTACATTAATATTTTGGTCATGTGCATGGATGATTTCTTTTACAATGGACAGTCCTAGACCGGTACCTTTTTGATCTTTTCCTCTGGAAGTATCTGTTTTGTAAAAACGTTCCCATATTCTTGAAAGATTTTCTTTGGCGATTCCAACACCGTGATCTTTTACAGAAACAAATATTTTATCATTTTTTTCAGTTGTTTCTATAATGATGGTAGAATGATCCGGACTGAACTTAATTGCATTATTGAGGAGATTATGAAGTACCTGCTGAATTTGTTCAATATCAGCTCTGGCATAGAGTTCTCTGCCGGAAAGTATCAGTTCCAGAAGAATATGCCTCCTGGTACAGTCGCCCTCATAGGTGGCAGCGGCTTTTTTGATAGCATCATTGATATCAAAGGTCTGAATGTTCAGTAGCCTTTTATGGATATCCAGTTCATTGAGTGTGAGAAGGCCTTTGGTAAGCTTTTCCAGACGGTCAGCTTCATAAACAATGATTCCAAGATATTTATCTTGCATTTCCACCGGAATAGTTCCGTCTCTCATTGCTTCTACATATCCTTTGATGGAGGTAAGCGGCGAGCGGAAATCGTGCGAAACATTGGAAATAAATTGACGCTGGTACTCTCCGTTACGGTTCATTTTATCAGACATATAGTTTAGATTGTTGGCAAGATATCCAAGTTCATCGTCTGTCTGTACAGGGATTTTGTAAGAAAGATTTCCGTTGGAAAATTCATTTACTCCCTTTTTTATCTCCTGAAGAGGCTTATGTACATGTCTGCGGTATACAACCAGAATAAGCGCCATTAATCCATAAACGATCAGAAAAAGGAACTGTAGGATAGAAAGATATTGCCCTCTTTTCTGATAAAGACTGCTCATCATATAATGGATGGCAACATAGCCTTTTGTATTCATATTGTCTGTAATAGGTGCGATGACACTGAGGCGTGCGCTATCCTTAAAATAACCATAAAAGTAGCCGACCTGATAATAGTTGCCGCCCCATATAGAAGGATCAAAATTATCCAGATCAATAGGATGTCCGGCTTTGATATCCTTTCTTGTACTAAGAACGATTTTTCCGTCATTGTTGATGATCCAGATGATCGTATTTGGATAATCAGCAACCATAGTGAGTTTTTCTTTGATATTATCCAGACTGGCGGCAGTAATATTATGGCGTATATCCTCATTTTCTGCAATGCGGTAGGCACTCTGATAAAGATCTGAACTGATATCTTTTTCCAGGATAGTCTCGATCATATTAGAACCTATGATTGTTACCAAAAGAAAACCAAGGAAGCCTACAAAAAGATAGGCTTCCGTGAATTTTCGGGATATTTTTTTGATCATTTATTTTTTACCTCAAATTTATAACCAATACCCCAGACAGTGGCAATACTCCATGACGGGTTATCTTTGATCTTTTCTCTCAGTCTTTTAATATGAACATCCACGGTCCTGGTATCTCCGATATATTCATATCCCCAGATATGATCCAAAAGCTGCTCTCTTGTGAAAACCTGATTTGGAGAAGCTGCAAGAAAATAAAGAAGCTCCAGTTCCTTCGGCGGCATATCTACCTGTTTTCCCATATAAGTGACAGAATAATTTGTGAGATTAATAGTCAGGTCTGGATAGGAAACGGATTTTTCGCTGATCGGCGCAGCAGGCTGTTTGGCCTTGGATCTTCGAAGAACTGCACGAACGCGCGCGACCAGTTCCTTGGAATCAAAAGGTTTGATGATATAGTCGTCAGCTCCAAGCTCAAGTCCAAGAACTTTGTCAAAAGTCTCACCTTTGGCGGAAAGCATAATGATGGGGACATCAGAAGAATGACGGATCTCTCTGCATACCTGGTATCCGTCAATTCCCGGGAGCATCAGGTCCAGCAGAAGAAGATCCGGATGAAAGGATGCAAACTCCTTCAGTGCCTGTTCTCCATCATTGACAATCCTTGTTTCAAAGCATTCTTTTGTAAGATAAAGCGAGATTAATTCTGCTATCTTATTGTCATCATCGACAATAAGAATTTTTTGTTTTGATGTCATGAGGAACTACCTCCTGTTATTTTTTAAATTCTACGATTGTTACACCGGCATCGCCTTCGCCAAATTCACCCAGACGGAAAGAAGCCACATGCTTCTGACGGCGCAGATAGTCATGAACGCCTTTTCTGAGAGCACCGGTGCCTTTGCCATGAACTACACGGACAGATTTTAAATGAGCAATATATGCATCGTCCAGATATTTATCAAGCTCAGCGACTGCTTCGTCCACTGTCTTTCCGAGAAGATTGATCTCAGTGGAAACACTGGCAGATTTTGACATACGGATCTTGCCTGCCCCGGTTTTTTGGAGAGAAGGTGTAGTGATCACAGGTTCATCTAAAAGTTCAAGGTCTGAAAGAGAAACTTTGGAACGGATGATCCCCATCTGCACAAAAAGATAACCTTTGGAATCAGGCCGGCTGCTGACAGTTCCTTTCAGGTTCATACTGAGGACTTTTACAGAGTCACCGGGATGGATATCTTTGGCAGTAAGCAATTTTTTGGGCTTTTTCTGCTGAGGCTTTCCGGCCATATTGCTTTCTGCTTTATTCATACGTTTTCGTAGTTCCTGACGTTCTCTTTCTACAGAAGCTGTATCCACATGGTCTTTCTGGAATTTATGGAAAAGCTTCATAGTCTTATCAGCATAATCTTTGGCTTCTTCAAGAACCTTATGGGCCTCTTCATTGGCCTGGCGGAGAATACGCTCACGCTGTGCGTCCAGTTTTTCCTGACGAGATTCCAGCTGTGATTTCAGAGTTTTGATCTCTTCTTTATAGCGCTCAATTTCAAGGCGCTCGTTTTCCATGGTAATACGATTTTCTTCCAGAGAAGAAAGTACATCTTCAAAGGATACGTCCTGTTCGTTGATCTGGTCTTTTGCCCGCTGGATAATAGAATCAGAAAGACCAAGCTTGGAAGAAATTGCAAATGCGTTACTTTTGCCCGGGATACCGATCAAAAGACGGTAGGTAGGACGAAGTGTTTCTACATTAAACTCACAGCAGGCATTTTCAACACCTGGTTCGGAAAGTGCATATACTTTCAGCTCACTGTAGTGAGTGGTAGCCATGGTCCGTATTCCCTTATCATGGAGATAAGAGAGGATGGAAATGGCAAGGGCGGCTCCTTCGGTAGGATCTGTTCCGGCGCCAAGCTCATCAAACAGAACCAGAGAGCGGGAATCTGCCTTTTCCAGGAATGATACGATGTTGGTCATATGTGAGGAAAAAGTACTTAGAGACTGTTCAATGCTCTGCTCATCTCCGATATCTGCATAAATTTCATGAAAGAGAGCCAGCTGGCTGCGGTCAAGAGCCGGGATATGCAGACCGGATTGTCCCATAAGGGTAAGCAGGCCTACAGTCTTGAGAGAAACTGTTTTACCTCCGGTATTAGGTCCTGTAATGATAAGCAGGTCAAAATCCTCTCCCAGACGGATGTCAATTGGGACAACCTTTTTTTTCGGGATTAAAGGATGACGGGCTTTTTTTAGAAAGACCTTTCCTTCTTCGTTGAAAACAGGTTCGGTTCCATTCATGTCCATGGCAAGCGCTGCTCTTGCAAAAATAAAGTCAAGCTGTACCATAAGCGTAAGATTCAGGGCAATGGATTCTCGTTCTTCTGCAATCTGCTGGCTTAATGAAGAAAGAATGATCTCAATTTCCTTTTGTTCCTGAAGCTCCAGTTCACGCATATCATTGTTCAGCTTTACAATGACCATCGGCTCAATAAAAAGTGTGGAACCGGTGGAGGACTGGTCATGGATCATACCGGGAACCTGTCCTTTATATTCGGCTTTTACCGGAATACAATAGCGTCCGTTGCGCATGGTGATCACGGAATCCTGAAGATAGGTACGGGCACTTCCGTTTACAAGTCCGGACAATTGAGTATGGATCCTGTCATTGGTAATCTTCATGTTTCGACGGACCTGGCGCAGGCCGGGGCTTGCATCGTCGCTGATCTCATCTTCGGAGAGGATGCATCGGCGGATTTCTGCAGAAAGAGGTGTAAGTGGTGAAAGCTGGTCAAACATGCTGTCCAGGGAATCTGCAGAAGTATTGCTTCTTTCATTTCTGGAATAAGACTTAACCCGGGATGTATTTTCAAGCAGAGAGCATACGGCAAGAATTTCTGCTATGCCAAGAGAACTGCCTATTTCCAGACGCTTCAGTGAACCACGGATATCTTTTACACTGCCAAAAGAGATAGACCCTTTTTGAAAAAGGCGTGTTAAGGCATCCCTGGTCTGTGTCTGCATCAGGCGGATCTCATTAATATCTGTAGAGGGAAGAAGTTTTCTGCAAAGTTCTTTTCCCATAGAGGAAGAGGCTTTTTCTGTAAGCCGTTCTATTATTTTGTAATATTCTAATGATGTTAGTGCTTTTTGATTCATAATTTTTTACCTGCCTGGAAGGCAGTATCTCCTATTGCTGTAATATTTTACTATGTGATTTTTCATCATACCATATTTTTGCCTGTTTTTCCAGAACATCAGGTAAAGGTACGAAAAATGTGATTTATGTTTTGATGTTTCTATCATACATGATTTAATCCTTATTGAAAAGGAAAAAGTGCTTTTTTGTTCATGAAAAATTCATATATTTTTGCTAAAATATACTCATCTTATCAGGTTTACAGGAGGATGGTTATGGGAAATAAAAAAAATCAGGACTATCCATTTATAAAAGAAACTATCAAGCAAAGACCTATGGACAAAAGAAAAGTATTGGAAAAGCTGGGTGTGGCAGCTGCGTGTGGTATAGTATTTGGTCTTAGTGCTGTTTTTATAATTATGATATGTATGCCCGGTATCCTTGATAAATATGAACAGCAGATAAAGAAAAAAGAGATCGTACAGATTACGCCTTCAATACAACCTTCGGGAGACAGCAGCCTGCAGCAGGAGACCGCTTCCGTGGATAAGAGCACAGAAGAGATAGATGCTGCAAACAATGAAGATATACAGGAGAAATCTACGGTTTCTCATTTACAAAATATTTATAAAATGGTAAGAAAAATTGCCATGGAACCGCAGAAAGCACTGGTTAGAGTGGCTGGTATAACAGGAGATT
>NZ_CABVDF010000150.1:0-6966 GCF_902497045.1 uncultured Blautia sp.
TCATTTAGTTTATCACATCTGTTTTTGTTTGTCAAGAACTTTTTTCAAGTTTTTTTAAACTTTTTTGATGTTCGATTTTCTAAATATCCGCCTCGCTGACAGCTTGTTTACTTTAACACATTTATTTGTGCTTGTCAACAAGTTTTTTCAATTTTTTTGTTTTTCTTTTTTAACCAGAAAAACAAGAAATCCGCTCCATTTCGAAGCGGATTTCAGTATAACACTGCAATTCTATTACGTCAAGTACTTTTTTAATTTCCGTAAAAAATACTCATAAAGAAGTTTACAAAAATATCATATTCATACAGGACACTGAGAAAGGCATCTTTTTCAATCAATGCCAGTCCTTCTTTTCCAATCTGCGTACTGCATAAGACTGTGAGCACCAAAAAAGCGATCCATACAAACACAATCCCTTTTACCAGCCCTATCGCTCCCCCGGCAAGCTTATTTGCACTTTTTAGAACAGGAAGCCCGGCAAGAAGATTCAGAATATATGTGCCCATGCGCAGTATTACCGACGCCAGAAGATATGATACAAAAAAAGACAGACCATTGACGATCATATGTGCCAGAGCTTCTGACACATATTCTGCAAAACTGTCTACTGCCAGAAGGCTGTAGACCTGAGAATTGTTATTTGATTCCAGCCCCTTTCTCAGCAATTCCGGAAGCTCCATATTTTCTATAAAGCTATACTGATCCCCGCTGCCGCCAGTATTATTCCCCGACAGCGTTTGCTGGGATATCACAAAACTCTCACAGCTTTTCTGTATTTTTTCATACACAGGCGTATTTTCCATTAAAAATTCATTCACATAGGGATTGATTGCCCAGGAGACTGCTATAGCCAAAAAGACAAAAAAGAATGACACAATCTCCCTGACAAATCCTCGTTTATACCCTTTTGCAGCTGTCAGCAGCAGAAGTACAAGAATCACCACGCCCAACCAAGTTAACATCCTATCACTCTCCTCAGCTCAGCTTGATCACCCTGACTCCACTGTCCATTACCAGCAGATAACGGTTCCATCCAATTTTTATAAAATTGTTAATACTGCCGTCCACAGTACCTGTATATTTTGTGGTTCCTCTGCTGTTCATTACACAGATCTGAGAGTCATTGTAAAGCAGAATATTTCCTCCGCTCATTTTAATAGTGGTATATGGTATATTAAAATTCTTTTCAAACCGGAGATTTCCTTCCGGAGAATATACTTTCATGGTATATTTCTTATCTTTGTCTCCATTCTTAAATACCATTCCTATCGTCTCGTCATCGGAAAATGTACTGACAATCTCTTTATCAACTTTTTCCGTTACAGCCTCTTTTGGTATCTGCCGCCCTTTATATAACGTAAAGCCATCCTCACGAAGCGCTAATGAACTGTCTGCATCCAAATATTCTATTTCCGGAATCACTACTCCCTCATATGTATAACCGCTGACAATTCTGTCCGGTTCATTCTGGCCAACATCTCCAAAGTTATAAAACGCAACATAACTTGTAGTATCACTGCCATCTATAAACTGATAAGTAACCATCATGATCTCACCATCGTCTGACACAGCAATATCCATAGGATATCCCGGATCTTCTACATGAGTCTGATTTTCTGCAATCAGACTTCCATCTGAAGCATAATAATTGATCCATGTAGAATCTCCTCCGTCCAAAATTGCAGCAACCAGTCCATTTGCCGATATCCTTGCCTTTACAATACTATAGGAGGTTGTTACACTTCCTGCTTCTCCCTCTTTATTGAATATCCTCAACTCTGTGCCGTCCACATCTGCGATCACTGCCCAGTCATCATTTATATCAGCCACCGGATTCTGCATTTCATAAAGAGAACTCCAGTATGCGCTCATTTCATTATTGACAAGAGAAGCTCCCTCCGGACTATATCGCAAAATTTTGCCGGACATCATCTCATACTGATTGGAAACAACATCTTCCTGTTCATGGATCTGTATGGTTTTATAACTGCGATAGCTTCTTTTTTCTATAAAAATCAGCAGCGCTGCTGCTGCCGCTATGACCACAGAAGCAGTAATGACTGTTTTTCGGATCACTGCATGCCGATGCCTGGACAGCTGCTGCTGATAATCGTCACCGTTCCTGCCTGCGGTCCGGGCAGCTTTTTCATTTTGAGCCTGTATTTTTGCCCTCTTCCGTTTCTTAAGAAATTTTTTAAATACGTTTGACATAATAAACCTTACCTTTCGGATACTGTCACTAACTCACCAAAAACAGACACACTCCTGTTTCCTGTCCGTTTTCTGATATGTTATTATAGCAAATATCTTAGGGCAATACAATTATTTGTCCCGGATAAATAATCTCATCCGCAGTGATTCCGTTTAATCTGCATATTTCTTCGACTGCATCCATATTTCCATAATTCTGTATACTGATCTGGTATAAAGTATCTCCCGGCCGGATAATATATGTTCCGGAATTTCCAGATGTCTCTTCTGATTTGTTCTCCACCCCTTTTTGCTGCTCCCGCACCCTTTTCTCTGCTTTTCTTATATCAGACTCCTGTTTATAGATAGATTCCGGATTTTTTTCCTGCTTCTCGCTTTCCGCGCCTGACTCTTCTCCGTTTTTCTCATTTTGTTTTCCCGTTTCCCGGAGTCCTTCATCCTCATTTTCTTTTTTCAGGCTGTCCGATTCCAGATTCTCTTCTGCAGCTGTTCCGCTACTGTTCTTCTGGCTTTTATCATCCTGATAGCCGTTTGTCTTTTCTCTATTTTCCTGTATCTTTTCTTTCGTTTTATTTTCTTCCTGTCCTGCTGTCTTTTCTTCTTTTTTTATCGTCTCTTTTTTATCTGTCGTCTCATCATCCTCCATTCCCTGCTGTTCGGCTTCCATCACTGCCGATACTGCCTCTGTCCGGGAATCCAGTACCTGGATTTCTTGATAATGCTGATAAAATTTTGTCCCTGCCACTGCCACCGCAAAAACCAGACAGGCTGTTGCTGCATATGAAAAAACAGAGGTTCTTTCTTCCAGTTCCTCCGTTTCCTTTTCTTCAATGTTATTCTTCTTTTTCTGTATGATTTTTCGGAAAGCCTTTACCGCTTCATCCGGAACCTCTTCCTGACGTTGTTCTTTACCCGCATTTTTCTCGAGCATATATGCCTGCATCTGAGGATTTTTTTCGTAGTAGATATAATATCCGCTCTGTTTTACCAAAAAGTTGTTTTCATATCTGAAAAAGGCCTCTTCTCTTTCTGCCGGATCCATCAGCAGCAGAACCTTGTCTCCTCCTCCAAAATTTTTCAAATGTGCCCTCTGAAAAATTTCCGAAGCTTCCAGCGTCAGCGCTCTTTCCGCAAAAAACCATCCTACAATTTCCTGGCCCTCAAAACACCTCTCCATCTCCTGATGTATCTTCTGCCATAGCTGATCTGTAAATTCAATATGCTCCCGGGATAATTCTTCTGTTTCCGCAGTCAGTGCCCCCTTTATAAATACGTAGGCGTCTCCCGAATCCCACTTTGTTTCTCCCGTCAAAACTGCCAGACAGCTTTTTTCTTCTCCGCCGCTTTCTTCTGCCCCTGCATATTTTCCCAGAAAAGTATATACGTAATCCTCCATATAGATCCGGCAGTTTCCTTTTATCAGTCCTATCTGGCGTATATTTTTAGGCACAGAAAATATCCCTTCTCTTCCTTTCGCTTCCCGATTTTCATCTTTATAGATGACTTCTATCATTTTATATCACCCCTTCGGGTACAAGAATAACATATAGAAAATGCAGATTTTATCGTATTATAAGAGTGCTTTATAATAATTTAACGACATATTCTGCAAAGTGCATATTTTCTTTTTTCAAAGGATAAAATAAATCAGGACAAACAGCACAGGAGATGCCTATGACCTTTTATATTGACACGAAAAAAGCCGGCTCCGCCGGGAAGATCTCATGGTTTCTGAAAAAATGCATTCTAAATTATTCAGCCAGCTGGAACGAACTTGTTTTTCTCTGTATTGGCACAGACCGGCTTACCGGAGACTGCCTGGGTCCTTATGTCGGTCAGCAGCTTACCCGGCAGCTTCCCGGAAGATTTCATATATACGGAACTTTATCTCATCCTGTCCATGCACTGAATCTCTGCGATACAAGCCGTCACATCATCAAACACCACCCTCAGGCTCTGGTGATCGCCATAGATGCCTCTCTGGGACAAAAAAAGCACCTGGGATATGTAACCATTGGAAATGGTGCACTTTACCCAGGCGCTGCCGTCCAGAAGGAACTTCCTCCTGTTGGAGATATTCATATTACCGGAATCGTAAATACTGCCGGAATGATGGAGCAGCTTACTCTGCAGACCACACGTCTGTCCACTGTGATCAGTCTGGCAGACAAGATTACGGAAGGGATACTGGCCGCAGTCCCCTCTTCAGTTCAAAACTCCTGTTTTATACAAAAGCTTTAATCTGCTTATAGATTCCCTCTGCATCCAGACCATATTTTTCCAGGAGAGCCACAGCCGGGCCGGACTCACCGAATACATCATTGATACCGATACGTTTTACCGGTACAGGAGTCTTCTCAGCCAGACATTCGCAGACTGCACCGCCAAGACCGCCAATAACAGAATGTTCCTCTACTGTAACAACCTTGCCGGTTTCTTTCGCAGCAGCCACAATCAGTTCCTCATCAAGCGGTTTGATAGTATGGATATTGATGACTTTAGCATCGATTCCATCTGCTGCAAGCTTTTCAGCAGCTTCCAGAGATGCTGCCACGCAAAGTCCGTTTGCAACGATCGTGAGATCTTTTCCTTCACGAAGAACAATACCTTTGCCAAGCTCAAACTTATAATCCGGTCTGTCATTGATCACCGGAACAGCAAGACGTCCAAAACGCATATATACAGGGCCTACATGCTCGTAAGCAGCCTTTACCATAGCCTTTGCTTCAATATCATCAGAAGGAGAGGCAACAACCACTCCCGGAATGCTTCTCATCAGGGCAAAATCCTCACAGCACTGATGGGTAGCACCATCCTCGCCTACAGAGATTCCGCCATGAGTAGCGCCGATCTTTACATTCAGTTTTGGGTATGCCACAGAGTTGCGTACCTGTTCAAAAGCGCGGCCTGCTGCAAACATAGCAAAAGTACTTACAAAAGGAACCTTGCCTGTTGTGGCAAGACCTGCGCCGATTCCCACCATATTGCACTCTGCAATACCACAGTCAATATGACGTTCCGGGAATTCTTTTTTGAACATTCCTGTCTGGGTAGCTGCAGCAAGGTCAGCGTCCAGAACAACAAGATCCTCATGCTCTTTTCCAAGTTCTACCAGAGCCTCACCATAACTGGCTCTTGTTGCAATTTTCTTTACATCTGACATAATGCTTCACCTGCCTTTTCCAGTTCTTCCATAGCCTGTGCATACTGCTCATCATTCGGAGCTTTTCCATGCCATCCTGCCTGATCTTCCATAAAGGATACACCTTTGCCTTTGACTGTCTTCATGACAATAGCTACAGGCATTTCCTTTACAGTTCTTGCCTCATCAAAAGCAGCCTTCAGCTGGTCCATATCGTTTCCGTCTTCCACATTGATCACATGGAAATTAAATGCCTCAAATTTCTTATCAATCGGATATGGGGAGCATACCTCATCGATTCTTCCATCAATCTGGAGGCCATTGTTATCAACGATCACTACAAGGTTGTCCAGTTTACGGAAGCCTGCAAGCATAGCTGCCTCCCATACCTGTCCCTCCTGGATCTCACCGTCTCCAAGAAGAGTGTATACTCT
Source organism: uncultured Blautia sp. (assembly GCF_902497045.1). Lineage (NCBI taxonomy): Bacteria > Bacillati > Bacillota > Clostridia > Lachnospirales > Lachnospiraceae > Blautia > uncultured Blautia sp. The sequence goes on from NZ_CABVDF010000150.1 coordinate 5,788, forward strand.
GTAGGAGTCTCCGCTCAGCTTTGCAGAAAGAGCCATACCTACTGCTGCAGAAATCCCCTGACCCAGAGATCCGCTGGACATGTCAACTCCCGGAATATGCTTCATATCCGGATGTCCCTGAAGATAAGAGCCCAGATGGCGAAGAGTCTTAAGATCCTCCTTTGGGAAATAGCCTCTCTCAGCCAGTACAGAATAAAGTCCCGGCGCAGTATGTCCCTTGGAAAGCACAAAACGGTCACGATCTGCCTTTTTCGGGTCTTTCGGGTCAATATTCATTTCTTCAAAATACAGATAAGTAAATAAGTCAGCTGCAGAAAGGGATCCGCCCGGATGTCCGGCCTTTGCAGCATGAACTGCCGTTACAATGTCCTTGCGGACTTCATTGGCAGTCTTCTGAAGCTCTAATTTATTCATGATATTCTCCTTTTTGTTTTGATTATTCACCAAAAACAGCTCTGTAGTCCTGCTGGAATTTCTCGATACCCGCATCTGTAAGAGGATGATGTGTCATCTGCTCCAGAACCTTGTACGGTACAGTTGCAATATGTCCGCCTGCAAGAGCGCACTCTGTTACATGCATCGGATGACGCACACTTGCACAGATGATTTCTGTGTCAAGACCTGCAATGTCAAAGATCTGAACGATCTGACGGATCAGCTCAACACCGTCTGTGGAAATATCATCCAGTCTTCCAAGGAACGGAGAAACATAAGTAGCGCCTGCTCTTGCCGCAAGAAGCGCCTGATTTGCGGTAAAGATCAGAGTTACATTTGTCTTGATACCCTCTTTTGAAAGAACCTTGACAGCCTTCAGCCCCTCAACTGTCATCGGAATCTTTACTACCATATTCGGATGGATTTTTGCGATCTCGCGTCCTTCTGCGATCATTCCTTCTGCATCTGTTGTAGTAGCCTTTACCTCTCCGCTGATCGGTCCATCTACAATAGAAGTGATTTCTTTGATAACCTCTTTAAAATCTCTTCCTTCTTTTGCAATCAAAGACGGATTTGTGGTAACACCACAGATAATCCCCATATCATTAGCTTTACGGATATCTTCTACATTTGCTGTGTCAATAAAAAATTTCATTCTTTTTCCCTCCTGTTTTGTTTTCGCCCTTTTGTTTTACGTCGGTTTTCACCGTTGGTAATTTTATTATAGCAAAAACTCAGCAAGGG
>NZ_CABVDF010000151.1:0-6924 GCF_902497045.1 uncultured Blautia sp.
AACGAAAAAAAGACTTTTGTTTTGATACAATAACCATATCAAAGCAAAAGACTTTTTTTAGGAGGGTACGATCATGAAAAAAACAAAAAAATTAAAACCGGTTCTTATAGGTTTTGCAATGCTTCTTGGTCTGGCGGCAGCAGGATGCGTACATGCGGATTCTAAGGATAGAGGATTTACAGATTTTGCACACATTGAAAAAGAATATCTGGAAAGTATTGAAAAGCTGGACTGGCCGGAAGGTACGGAACTTCCGGAAAAACTGGAAGGTGAAGATACAGGCGCATCTTTTCAGACAGGTTATGGAGATACAAGAGCTTCCCTTTTATGGGAATATACATGGATAAAAGAATGGCTGGATACGTATCAGACAGAGCCGGAACAGGCAGAGGAGGCGTTGAAAAAACTGGAGACCGCTTTTGATATGCCTTATATGGGAGAGGATCGCTGCGACGATGCAACCAGAAGATACCTTCGTGAAAATATCAGAAAGGCAAGGGAAGGAAATCCATCCGGATTTATGGAAAGTATCCAGGAGGATCACGCAGACTGAATCATTTTTTGCCTTTGTGGTTATAATGGGAGAACGAGGACTGTAAGAACAGTCAATAACCGCCAACTTCTGAACAAAAAAGTTGGCGGTTGTATTTTTGTGTCAATAGGTACTGTTTTTTTCTGAATTTTTACGAAGGGCCAGCCACATGGTAATGAAAATGATTACATACACCACCATTCCAATACCGGCAGATTCACGGGCAAATATAGTAGAGAGATTCAGTCTGGCCTGTTCTTCGCCAACCTCGGCTACTGCGCCGGAATATTTTTCTAACGCCCAATCCAGTTTAAAAAGATAATAAAAGATCATTCCGACATAAAGAGCAAGAGTACCGCCTATAATTCCTGCATAAAGATTTAAGGAAGGCTTCCAGGAGGAGATTCTCTGTTTTGCGGCAAAATAAAACAAAAATATCATTACCGCGCATCCGAAAAGCAGCAGAACCACTTCCATAACAAATATAGAAATTATGGTGTTTCCGCTTTGGCGGACAAACATTTCTGTGACAGCGTCGATTCCTGTTTTTAATAACGTGGCAGCTGCGCCCAAAATGGCTGCCTGACCAAAGACCCTGGAATAACTGTCAATATTTTGAGCATATTCCCGGACTGCCACGTAAAGAGCGCCGGTGTAAAGGAACCACCACAGCAGAGACAGCAGGAAGTACTGATCGAAATATCCCCATGCCATGTAGGGAACACGGACAGTCACTTTGGAAAAAACTCCGAAGCACATAGTTGCTGCAATGACAATGAAAACATCTTTTCTGTTATCCATGGATAAACCTCCTCTAGTGTATGTGAGAAAACAGAACGGCTGTATGTGAGTCGGCCTTGACAGAGTTATTTTATTTCTGTCAGAAGTATAACGAAAAGCAGCATACGGATTCAGAATAGGCAAAAGAAATATGTAAAGTCAGCTATAGGTTTTAATAATTTCTTCGGCAATGGATCTCTTGGCAATACAGCGATCCATTGCCTGCTTTTCTATATACCGGTGTGCTTCCGGCTCACTCATGGAGAGTTCGCTGATCAAAAACCATTTTGCCCTGTTTACCAGACGGATTTCAGCCATTTTTTCTTCGATGGATAAGGATTTCTTTTCAAACCGTCTTAAGCGCTCACGGGAGCTTTCCATCCAGTTCAGCGCTTGGAGAAGAAGAGATTTAGAGGTAGGTTTGGAAAGTGTAAATACACCATATTCAGCGACTTTATCATGGATGTCAGTGTAAATATCCCGTTTCACTAAAAGCAGAACGGCAATTTGTCTGGAGGAACAGAGATCAATTGCAAAACTAGTACCAGTATCATCACACAGAGGCGAATTAATAATAACAAAGTCGAAAGCCTTTTCTTTTAAGATCCGTTTCGCTGCACTGATGCTTGCGGCAGTATGGACAGGATGATATCGGACTTCAGGTATAGAACCAATAAAGGCAGAGGAAAAATGGTCTGTTGAAGACACAATGAGAATACTATATGCACGCTCTTTTAGACTCATTTTGTTTCCTCCTTCCTTTAGATCCTGTTAAATTATTGTCTGCAATAAATGCTTAAGATACTTTCTGGTATATGTTTCTTAATAAAAGAACTGCTTGAAGCAGCCAAACAGGCAGCTTTGAAATCTCCCGGAAGCTGTTTAAAGTTTGCCAGTGTATTTTTGTCTGCCCGATACAGATTAATATCGGCAGGAGCCGGAAGCTCTGTCTTATTATGTATTCCATCAAGAACTGCATAAATTATCAAAGAAAATGCCAAATATGTGTTCGTAGATGGATCTGGAGAACGAAGCTCTACACGCTGATATTCGCCCAGCGCTGCGGGAACACGGACAAGCTGGGAGCGATTCTCCTTTGACCAGGAGATATAAAGAGGAGCTTTATTTTGTCCAAAACGTTTATAAGAATTTTCAAGCGGATTCAAAAAAAGGGTCATCTCTGAAATTTTATCCAGAAGTCCGGCAATCATAGCATCCATATGATTCACTTCATAAGCAGACTTAACGGAAATATTGATATGAAATCCGTTTCCAGGCTGATCGTGAAGCGGTTTAGGACTGAAATCGGCGTAGAGTCCGTTTCTCAGTGCAATGGCTTTTACCACAGTTTGGAAAGTTAAGGCATTGTCCGCTGCCGTTAAAGGGTCAGAGTAACGGAAATCGATTTCATTTTGTCCGGGTCCTTGTTCGTGGTGGGAGCTTTCCGGACGGATTCCCATCTGTTCCAGTGTCAGGCAAATTTCTCTTCGGATATTTTCTCCTTTGTCTTCCGGGGCTATATCCATATATCCTGCATGGTCGTACGGAATTCTGGTAGGTTCACCAAGGTCGTCTAAGCGGAAAAGATAGAATTCCTGTTCTGTACCGAAAAAAAATTGCAATCCTTCTTCAGAGGCTGCTTTAACGGCCTTTTTTAAGATCATACGTGAATCATATTCAAAAGGGGTTCCGTCTGGATAAGTGATATGGCAGAACATACGGACTACACTGCCTTCTTCTGGTCTCCAGGGCAGAGGCATCAGGGTGTCCGGTTCCGGGTGGAGAAACAGGTCCGAACGAGTCTCATCCCCAAAACCATCAATGGCGGATGCATCAATAGCGATACCGTAAGCAAAAGCTCTTGGAAGTTCGCCAGGCATGATGGATATATTTTTCTGTTTTCCGAAAACATCACAGAAGGCTAAACGGATAAACTTAACATCTTCTTCCTGGACATACTGTATAATTTCTTGTTGGGAATATTTCATATTGCAACCTCTTTCTCGTTAATTTGCTACATACATCTGTTTATATGGATTTTTGCTGTCCGGTGTGACCAGGGTAAACGGAGAGGAAAGAATGGTTTCCAGGTCGTATTGGAAATCATTGCAATATTCTTTCAGATTCTCCATGATTTCCTTCATGTCTTCCAAAGACGCAATGTCTGCCGTAACCTGAGGAGGAAATTTCAGATTCCTGCAGTCCCCTCGCAGGAACAGCTTTCCGCCGTGCATGCCTGTGCAGGGGAAATTACCGACGATTGGACGATGGGCCGTCTGCAGACCCAAAACTACAAGTATGCCTCCGGCCTGGTATTCTCCCAGAAAACTGCCGGCACATCCGCCGATGATCATTACAGGAATCTTGTCCTTGTATGCTTTCATATGAATTCCTGCCCGGTAGCCTGCATGGTCGCGGACATATATCCTGCCGCCTCTCATGGCATATCCTGCCGCGTCACCGATACTGCCGTGAATCAGGATTTTTCCTGCATTCATAGTATCGCCTACAGCATCCTGCGCATTGGCATTTACGGTAATGCTGGCATCATTTAAGTAGGCGCCAAGGGCATTTCCGGAAATTCCATTGATGGTAATATTCCGGTCAGACATTCCGGCTCCGATGAAGCGCTGCCCGCAGCAGCCATTGATTACATAATCGTGTTCCGGTTGCCGCAGGAATTCATTTAAAGTTTTATAATCCAGAGCAGCAGCATCTATTACTTTCATAGTATAACACATCTCCTTAATAAAATGGTATGGTTTTTATTCTCCGGCATGGGAAATACCGAGGATTTCCAGTTCTTTTTCATTTAGTCCGATTCCGCGGAGCATAAGGCGATTGCCCCGGAGGGCTTCAATAGAGTTGATTCCCATGCCGCCCATGAGTTCTTTGATCTCGTGTTTCCATGCAGTCATCAGATTTACAAGCCGTCGGCTTCCTGTTTCCGGATTCAGTCTCTTGACAAGTTTGGGACGCTGTGTGGCAATACCCCAGTTACAGTTGCCGCTCTGACAGGTACGGCAGAGATGGCATCCCAAAGCCAGCAGTGCGGCTGTTGCAATATAACAGGCATCTGCACCAAGGGCAATGGCTTTTACTACATCAGAAGCACTTCGTATGCTTCCTCCCACCACGAGAGAAACATGGTTGCGGATTCCTTCATCACGAAGCCGCTGATCCACTGCTGCCAAAGCAAGTTCCACAGGTATTCCCACATTGTCACGTATTCTGGTAGGGGCAGCACCGGTGCCTCCCCGGAAGCCGTCAATAACAATAATATCGGCACCGCTTCTGGCGATTCCGCTGGCAATAGCTGCTATATTATGGACAGCGGCTACTTTTACGATAATTGGTTTTTTATATTCTGTGGCTTCCTTTAGAGAATACACCAGCTGCCGCAGATCCTCAATGGAATATATATCATGGTGAGGGGCAGGAGAGATGGCATCAGAGTTTTCCGGGATCATCCTGGTGCGGGATACGTCCCCTACAATTTTTGTTCCGGGAAGATGTCCTCCGATTCCTGGTTTAGCTCCCTGCCCCATTTTGATTTCAATGCCGGCTCCGGCTTTTAAATATTCCTCATGGACACCAAAGCGTCCGGATGCCACCTGTACAATAGTATTTTTGCCATAACAATAAAAATCCTCATGGAGTCCCCCTTCTCCTGTATTATAAAGAATTCCAAGCTCCGTTGCTGCAAGCGCCAGGGATTTGTGCGCATTATAACTGATGGAGCCATAGCTCATGGCAGAGAACATGACAGGCATAGAGAGCTCCAGCTGAGGGGGAAGGTCACAGTCTAAGGTGCCGTCTGCCATCCGGTGTACATGATCTGGTTTTTTCCCAAGATAAACCCTGGTCTCCATAGGCTCACGAAGAGGGTCGATAGGAGGATTGGTTACCTGGGAAGCATTGATTAAAATACGGTCCCAATAAACAGGAAGAGGATTTGGGTTTCCCATAGAAGAAAGCAGAACTCCGCCGCTGTTTGCCTGTTTGTAAATCTCTTTCATAGTAGTTTCTGACCAGTTGGCATTTTCACGGAAAGTACAGTTGCTTTTTACTATTTTTAAAGCTCTGGAAGGGCAAAAGGAAACACAGCGCTGACAGTTTACACATTTGCTTTCGTCACATTCCATCTGTTTAGTTTTGCTATTATAGGAATGCACGCCATTTGCACATTGCTGTTGGCAGATGCGGCAGGAAATGCAGCGGCTGTTATTCCGGATCACTTCAAATTCAGGGTAGATAAATTCAATACTCATAATAACACACCTTCCTTTACTGTTACGATAACCGGCTCGCCGCCAGCGGGAGCCCAGATATTTCCGGCATCCGGCTCCATGGCACGGATGGCTGTTTCTTCACTGGCGATATAAACCATATCTTCTTTTTCTCCTACGACCATAGAGCGGAGCTTCAGGCGGTCATTAAGCGCCATAAGCCCCCCGTTAAAACCGAAAACAATAGAGAAAGGTCCGGTAATCAGAAGGCTTGGAAACAGAGTTCGTAAGTAAGTGTGCTTTTTCTGGTCTGCCAGATCTGTTTTTGATGCGATGGTGCTCCAAAACGGGGCGGCAATTACGCTGGCAGCCTCTCCAAGAGTAAGCCCCTGCCTGCGGAGCAGATAGTCTAAAATATAGGTAATGACTTCCGTATCCGTCTGAAGGGTACATTTATATCCAAACATTTCCATAGACCGGCGGTTGGCATCATAGGAAGAAATTTCTCCGTTATGTACAACTGAAGAATCCAGAAGAGTAAAGGGGTGTGCTCCTCCCCACCAGCCGGGGGTATTGGTAGGATAACGTCCGTGGGCAGTCCAGGAATATCCCTGGTATTCGTCTAATTTATAGAAAACACCGATGTCTTCCGGATATCCGACTGCTTTGAAGGTGCCCATATTTTTTCCGCTGGAAAAAACATAAGCACCCGGCATTTCCGTGTTGATCTTCATCACAGTATGTACCACGTATTCCTTTTCATCCAGCTGCATGGATGTCAGAAGGGATTTTAAAGGAGCCACAAAGTATCTCCAGATAATGGGTTCATCTGTAATCTCAGGTATTTTTCTGGTAGGGATGATTTCCGACTGTACGATTTCAAACCGTTCCTTTAAGAACACCTCACATTCTTTTCGGGCAGCCCGGCTGTCAAAAAACATATGGAACGCATAAAATTCTTTATATTCCGGATAAATCCCATAACCGGCAAAGCCGCCTCCAAGACCATTGGACCGGTCATGCATGGGTTTCATTGCATTAGTAATGGTTTCCCCGGACACTCTGTTTCCTGCTTTGGAAATCATAGCTGCAATGGCGCATCCTGAAGGAATCCGTACCTGACCTTCTATTTTCATTTTCCTTTACCGTCCTTTCCTTTTATCATATAAAAATAAAGGCGCCCATCTTAAAAGCAGAGAATTTCTGCTTCTTAAATGAACGCCTTTGCTCATATGCATATTTATACAACGATTAGAAATGATTGTCAATCACAATTTGCAGTATCTTTCGTGGATTTGGATACAGGCAAAATATTGTACTTATAAAAATACAAAAAAGGAATTGACAAAAAGGTTTGTCCGGTGTTATCATGCAACACGTAAA
>NZ_CABVDF010000152.1:0-6895 GCF_902497045.1 uncultured Blautia sp.
GATAATTTCTGCCGGTAAAAAGAAAGGAGTAGGCAATGACCGAATTATTATATAACAAATCAAAGGCAGTAGCAGCATTAAACAAGGTAGAAGGGTTCAATCCGCTGGAACTTGCCCGGAGAATTTCCAATGAGGGAGAGGCGGAACAGTTATATCTGGATGTGAAATACCGGAAACTTTGGTTCCGGCTTTTAAATCCGACAGGGAAAATTATCAGTAACATCATTAGTCTGACAGAGAATATGGCAGTTGTGGAGGCAAGAGTTTATCTGGATAAATGTGACCAGAAGGAAGATTGTGTGGGAAATTCCTACGCACAGCGGTTTCGCACCGCGGATCCGAAGTTTGGTGATAAATTTCTGGAACTTGCAGAGACAGCAGCTACCGGACGTGCATTAGCAGATGCCGGATATGGTGTACAGTTTGCCGATGTGGGGGAAGAAAATGATCCCCTGCAAGTGGACGCAGGTATTCCAGTGCCACCGAATCTGGAAACTCCGCAGCCAAATGGAACCATGCAGATGCCGGTAAATTCCGGACAGACACCAAATAATGGGATGGCAACAAATGTGGTACAGAATATGGGAACCGGACAAGCACGTTCCTATACGGCAGCTCCGGATCCTTCAGCAGCACCGCCAATACAAGGTGCAACACCGATGATGGAACAGTTTTATCAGAACGCTCAGGCGAATGGAAATACTATCGGTGGCATGAATGGTATTCCAATGTTACAAAACCAAGCATTGGATCCTAATCTTCCGGCAGAAGAATTGGTCAACCGTATGACCTATGAACAGGCACTCAGTGTGACGGTTACCTGTGGGAGATTGAAGAATAAGACTATGGGACAAGTTGCAATGGAGAGTCCGTCCAGTTTAGGATGGTATGCCAATGAGTACAGTGGAAAAGACCATCTGATGATAGCTGCAGCAAGAGTGATTCTTCAGCGAGCATTGCCGATGGCTGGTTAATTATGCTTCCCACAGTCTTAACAGGCTGTGGGAGAAAGGAGGAGACAGAGAATGTACGATATGACAGGGTTTGATTACGATATTTCTGATGTAGTCAACTTGTTAAAACTACAGGTAAGACATAAGAATTCTGTCTCTCTGGATGTGAACTGCCCTTTTTGTGGGGAAACAAAAGGAAAGATGAATGTCAACCTGCGAAAAAATGTATTCCGGTGTAACCGATGTGATGTATCCGGCGGTATGTTGGATCTGTACGGAAGGCTTTATGGTGTGAATACTTCAGAGGCAAACCGACAAATACGTGAAGCGCTTGGAAAAGGAGAATATCGGACGGATTATATCGTGGCAGAACAAAAAGAAATAGAACCAGAGATTATTCTTGCGGAACTTGCGGATGCTGAAACGATAGACCGGACTTATTCCCGGATGCTTTCGCTTATGATTTTAAATGAACAGCATAAGGAAGATTTGTTAAAACGAGGACTTACTTTAGAGCAGATCGAAGGACAGAGGTACCGAAGTGTGCCATTGTTTGGAATTAGAAGTCTGGTAAGGAAACTGCAGGATGAAGGGCTGATAGTCAAGGGTGTCCCAGGATTTTACGAAGGAGAAAACGGAGAATGGACCATCAATTTTTCTCCAAAGAACTCCGGTATCTTGATTCCAATTCTGTCAATGCAGGGAAAAATCCAGGGCTTTCAAATCCGGTTAGATCATGTGGTCGAGGGTAGAAAATATATCTGGCTATCCAGTGTAAAATTCAAAAATGGTGTATCCTCCGGAAGTCCGGTACATGTGATTGGAGATTTGAATGCTTCTGAGGTCTATCTGACTGAGGGAGCATTAAAGGGAACCATTGCACATTTTCTGTCCGGAGCTACCTTTGTCTGTGTGGCAGGGGTAAACCAGTATCGTAATGCAAAACCGGTGCTGGAGGCATTTAGACAGAGAAATCTTCAGCATCTGTTTGAAGCTTACGATATGGATAAGAAAATGAAAGTCCTTTGTGATGGGAATTACAGCAAGTGTGGAAGCTGCAGGCAAAAGGGCAGAGATGGTTACTGTCAGCATAAACTGCAGAAACGACAGATTATCCAAAATGGGTGTAAGAAGGTGTATGAGATTTGTCAGGAACTATCCATTTCTATGAGCCGTATGGTCTGGGATATGGACGACTCCGGAGAATGGAATGGACAGATTAAAGGAATTGATGATTATTACTATTCAAAAAAGAAATTATAAGAGGACAGTCGGGGCTTTTGCTCCGGCTGGAAAAGGAGAATTTACATGAAACGAAATAAAATCTATATGATGTGCATGATATTAGCAGGAATCCTGTTCTTTGGTTCCGTAGGTGCGATTGTACGTATCTGCATGAGTTACCGAGAAGGAGAACAGGTCTACGAAGAACTTGAAGAATATATCCGGGAGCCTGAAAGTACCAAAGAGCCGGAAGTGGAGAAGTCTTCTGAGGAAAATTCAGCGTTTACATTTCTTCAGGTGGACTTTGAGAGTCTGCAAAGCATCAACCCGGAAGTCATTGCCTGGATACAGATTCCGGCGCTTGACATCAGTTATCCTGTGGCAAAAGGAACGGACAATGCCTACTATCTTCATCACATGATCAATGGAGAAACGAATAAAAGCGGCAGTATATTTATGGATTATCATAACCAGGAGGATTTTACGGATAGGAATACCATCATCTATGGACATAATATGCGGGATGGGAGCATGTTCGGAACCTTGGAAAAATATCAGAATCCAGGAGTTTACGATGTGTATCCGAAGTTTTATGTTTATGTGCCGGGCTATGTATATGAATATCACATTTTTTCTTGTTACGCAGCTCCGGTAAATAATGCAACGTACACATATTCTTTTCCGGATGTGAAAGACTATCAAGATTTTTTAGGAGTGATACAGGCAAGTTCAGAATATGATACGGGAATATCGGTATCAGAAAAGGACAGGGTAATTACGTTATCTACCTGTGTAAATACGCGGAAAGACTATCGGTATTTGGTACATGGAAGACTGGATCAAAAAATTAGTGTGGAGGAATAATAAAGATGTTAGATTATGAATACATAAATGTGCTGGCAGAAATTCTTTTGGATGAAACGTGCAGCGAAAAAGAACGAAAGCTACGGTTTGAACTTGTAAAAAAAATACAAGGAAGAGCGCAATATTATTTAGAAAGGGGCTTCATACCACAAGTGGTAGAGGCTTTTTTTGTGGAAAAAATGGAAGGTATACCAAAAGTGTTTACGCAAAAAGATGCGGAACTTTTTCTGAAACCAAGCACTCCGCAAGTGCAGTATGGCGATATTACGACACCGAACAGACCATTTTATTCTGAAGCGGAAGAATTGATGCTTTGGTCTGAAACATCTTATCGTGGTCCTTTGGTTCCTGCGGGTAATAAGCGGTATCAGGAATTGTTTCAGAAGATAATGCCAAAAGAAGCAGCGTTTTTATAAAGTTTGTGTAAGAAAGAAAAGGGTATCCTGTCTGTGGTATGAACTGCAGGCGGGATATTTTTTTGTAATAAGTTGCGTTATACGGAATCTATACGTACAGAATAAGTATTAAGAATAAAGGAGAGATGCTTTTATGATAAGAAAGTTACGAATTGCAGTTGACCATGGAAACAAGAATATGAAGACCTGCAACCAGGTTTTTACAACCGCACTGATTACACAGGATAAGAAACCTGCCAGGGGAGAGGAATATATTTTCTATGAAGGAAAATATTACCTGCTCAGTAACAGGCGGATTCCTTACCAGAGGGATAAGACAGAGGATGAACGCTTTTTTATACTTACTCTGTTTGCTATCGTTAAAGAACTGAAGAAATATCCGCAGATTGCTCCGGAAGACGTATTGCAGATCAATTTGCCAATCGGATTACCGCCAAAACATTTTGCGGATTTGTGTGAGAAGTATGAGTGTTACTTTAAAGGGGAAAATAAAGTTCACGAAATTATAACGGAAGGTGGTACATACCATGTAGCAATCCATGATGTGATGGCTTTTCCACAAGATTATGCAGCAATGATGACTGTCATTGATAAGCTGCAAGATATTCCAAAGTCCATTGGTATTGATATAGGCGGATTCACAACGGATTATTTGCTGATGCGAAAAGGAATGCCGGATATGGAATCCTGTGATTCTCTGGAGCGTGGGGTTATTACCATGTATAATCAGGTGATTTCCGGTGTGAATAGTGAGTATGATATTCTACTGGAGGAATGTGATGTTGACAGTATTCTGAAGGGAAATACGGAGTTTTATGAGTCGGCGGTTGTAAAAATGACAGAGGGGATTGCTCAGGATTTTGTAACCGATCTTTTGAGTAGTATCCGGGAGCGCGGTATTGACACAAGGTCTACTTATACCGTATTTATCGGTGGTGGAGCAGCGTTATTGAGAAAACTGATCGAGAAATCAGATCGGTTAGGCAAGTATATGTTTATTGAAGATATTTGTGCCAATGCGAAAGGATATGACAAGCTTTACCAGATGATGACAGCAGAGGAGTGATTGTGTGGAAAAGAAGAATCCATTTAAGTTCACTTTGGGGTTTGATAAAACGAAGGCTTCCCATATACGCGCCGTAGAATTGTTAAATTCGGTAAAAGATAAAGCGGATCTGATTGCAGAAGCGATTGTTGCACATGTGGATGGTATACAGGAAAGCAACACTTTCAGTAATGCGGTATTGCAGGCAATCATTCAGGAAACTGTCAGACAGGAAGTGCATAAAGCAATGCAGTCGAATAGTATGGAAAAGAGCGAAAAAGAACCGGAAATAACGATGACTTTTCCAGAAGGAACTAAGGACACCATTGATCCAAGGGTGGTAGAAAATGTAAGGAACGCAATGAGTGCTTTCCGCAGAAGATAGCATAGAAAAGAAGCAGTTTTCTCACACGACTGCTTCTTTTTGAATTTACAAAATATTATAAGCCACAGGATTAGCACAGGTTCCGCACAGTTTTATCACAGATTGTACTGCTACACTAAAAACTGAGGTATTGTCAGAAATGTGGTTTATTGATTTGGTCTTTTTCTTTAAGTGCTGCAAGTAATTCCCGTAAAGTACGAAGAGCAATCAGACGATCCTCTTCTGAGCAGTTTTGCAGTTCTTCCAGAATTTGATATGTAGTATGGTCTGTTTCTAGTGGAGCTTCGTGAATAATCGCATCCAGGGAAATCTTCAGATATTGGGCAAGAGGAATCAACGTTGCAAGTTCCGGATTGCCGTTACAAGTTTCAATATCTGAGATGGTCCGGATGGAAACACCTGCCTGTTCAGCCAGGGCTGACTGGGATAATCTAAGGTGTTCACGTTCGTTCTTTACCATGTAACCGAGTCTTTTCTTGACGGTATCCTTTAGCATCCGTATCACCTCACTTAAAGCATATTTTACCGTAGTTTTCCTGCAAGGAAAATGTGTTAAGGCACATAGTATCACGCAATATAATGCGTACGACGGAGGTGATGAGGAAGAAACTTCGGAGAAATAAATCTTGTGAAACAAAAGAAAAGGTGTGGAAATACAGGTAGTTCATTAAAAAAAGTTCTTGTCAGAGAGAAGAATATCAGGATGTTCTATACGCAGAATATGCGTTAAAGAAAAAGAATTATCTGCATTATCCTACATGGACGATACATTTGGTCGGACCGGCAATTCGCTGGCTCGACCTTTTGTTTTGTCGAAAATTGTTGAATTGTGTCATTGCAGGCTGCAGATCCCCGCCTCTGAAATTTGGAAACTATGAAAATTTTCAAATTTCGGAGGTAAGAAGATGAACGAAGAACATATCTATAAAGGTTCAAAAACAAAAAACTACTTTTCTGCATATCTGTTGGCATCTGTACAGGGACGGAGAAAACGGTATCTGGAAATACAGAAGAAGATTCAGCTTGCAGAAAATAATTCGGACGAACAGGAATATACGGAGGCAGATCTTTCCATGGAGGAACATCTGGAACGAAAGAAACGGGAAAAGTTGCTGTTAAATGAAACGCAAGGAATTTATCCAGAGTGGAATGAAATGGAAGACAAGCGGCTGATACAGGCAATGCACCTTTTGAATGAGAAAGAACGGGAAGTGATGTATCAGCGTGTATTTGAGGAGCGAGACTTCAAGGAAATAGGTGAACTGAACCAGATGACGGAAGAACAATGCAAATGGATGTATTATGGTGCAATCCGAAAAATCAGAAGAAAGATGGGAGGAGAAAAGTAATGGAATTTAGGGAGCTTTTATACCGGGCGAGAATGGGAGATCAAGAATCTATTATGGAAATCTTTGAAATGTACCGACCACTTCTTGTCAGAAATGCATTGGTAGACGGTTTCTTTGATGAAGATCTGTACCAGGAATTGATTGTAGAATTTTTAAGATGTATCCGGTTTTTCCGGGATGTTGAGTAAGTGAATAACTGAAGGATGGGGCGTGGAAGTATTGTGACCACGCCCTTTATCCTGAAAGGGTGAAACGGAAGGTCAAACAGATCCAGCGGCAGACTGAACTGGCGATAAATTCAAAGTTCCAATCTGCGCAGAGTATCTGCTTTTCGTACCTGTATAAAAACAGAAACATAGTCCTGCGATACTGGCTAAAACAATACCAAATCCGGGATGGGTTCGCTCCAAAGAACAAATTTATGAGGCAGTCTGGACAGAGGAAGTAGAGAATTATGAGAATGCGGTCATGTGGTGTATCAGCCAGCTTAGGAAGAAACTAGAACCGGATCCGGACAGACTGCAGTACATCCATACCGTAAAAGGTATGGGGTATAAGTTTGAATATCGCTCAGAAGAATAAATCTTCTGGGCGTTTTCTTATCCTATAATTACGGAAGATTTTTCATTAAAGGTTGGTTAATATCAGTATTAGAGAGG
>NZ_CABVDF010000153.1:0-6884 GCF_902497045.1 uncultured Blautia sp.
ATCGTATCTTTTTTACCCAAATTTATCACCACCTGTTAAGATTTTCAGCTGCTTCCATTCTTTAAATCGGGATTTTATTTTATGGAAGTTTATCTTAAGTAAGCGGCTCCATAAACGGTGCTGACTTTATGGTAACATAATGTACGGTGCAGAACAATTAAATAACCATAAAGTTTTGCTTATTGTTATAATATTTTTATTCACTCCAGAGGACTTTCCAACAGGGAAACCCTTTTCTTCTCTGCATCTAGCTTTACCTGACAGCCAATAGGCAAGGTAAACATGGGATGGGTATGACAGCAGTCAAATTCTGCCAGAATCGGAATCTCTGTTTCGCCCATCACCTCCTGCAGAATCTCATACGGTTTTCTGCCTGTTCCATTATCATCAAATTTTTCATGTTTTCCCAGAATAATCCCGCTTACCCTGTCCAATACTCCTGCAAGCTTCAGCAATGAGAAGGATCGCTCAATGGTACAGGCATCTTTCAGGGAATCTTCTATAAATAAAATATCCCCTTTTTTTATCTCAGGCATATATTCTGTACCAAAAAATCCTTCCATGGTATTCAAATTTCCACCGATCAGTCTTCCCTGGCATACTCCCGGTTTTACGCATATCCAGTCATTTTTGTACTGTTCTTTTGAACGGTTCTGGTCATCCCATTTAATCACTTCATCCGTCCAGAACTCCGGCATCTGATAATCATAAGGACAGGTTATCTCACTCTTTATCATGGATTCAAAATACTTAAATGTCCAATCCACAAAAGGCGGTAATTCCCCGAAGGAAGAGGCTGCCGCAGGTCCATAGAATGTTACCAGACCTGTTTTTGCATAAACAGCAAGAAGCAAAGCCGTAGTATCAGAATACCCTATAATGATTTTCGGATGTTTTTTCAGATATTCATAATCAATATACGGAAGAATGGAATTTGTATTGTTCCCTCCGATAGAAGCCATCAAAATCTAGACCTTTTCGTTATATAAAAGTTGATTAAATTCCTGCGCCCGCTCCTGAATAGTTCCTGATCTGTAAGAATCCTGTTTTCTGTACAAACTCCCATTTACAATTTCATATCCTCTGGATTTCAGGTATGCAATTCCACGTTCATACCTCACCGGAACTGTTGCGGAAACAGGGGAGGAAGACGAAAACACTCCTATTGTTATTTTCCCACTTATTTTATTTGCCTTCATTAACACACTCATTTATCTCCTCCTCTTTTTCGTTGATCTTAAACTCGCTGCCTGTTATAACCTTTATCACCACCTGCTGATATTTTCAGCATATCACAATAAAACAGGGAACACAATGTGTTTCTGTAACGACATTATTATTGACATAGGATATTCTCTCTGTTATCATAAAATTAACGATAAACATTAAATCTTATATGATATTCATAATATTTTATGTAAAGGAGGCACGAATATGGAAAACTCTGTTATCATCAAAATCAACAGACTGGGACATGCCGGTGTCATCATCATCCGCATACTGAAAGCATTTTTTATTTTCTTACTTACAGTATCGCTCATCGGACTTTTTACCTGGGGCTATATTCCCAAAGGTCATGTTACATTCAATTTCATTGACAAAATAATGGTTGAAACAGACTCCCGGCTGGAATCCATGAATCTTCTCAACGCGGAATTAGGAGATATCACCCTGAATCATTCTGAAGAAACTGAAAACGGCCGCATCTACTGGGGCGAGCATCAGGCGTACTCCCTGAATGATCCCGGAATGCTTATGTTGCTGCTGGTGATATGCTTTGCTGTTTGCTATGTAGTGCTGCGCTACAGCGGAAAGCTGTGCAGAACTATCCGGTACTGCCGTTCCCCCTTTGACCCGGAAATCATCAACGGCCTGAAAAAACTGGAAATCGCCATGATTCCCTGGGCGCTGGCTTCTGTTTTTACTGACCTCTTCGGCACTGTATTTCTCATGAAAGGCAAACCGTCTTTTACCATAAACATAAATCAGCTGCTGCCCATACTTATCCTTTATGCCCTGCTTTTTATTTTCCAGTACGGCGCGCAGCTTCAGCAGGAATCGGATGAAACACTGTAACATATGACCATATAAGGAGAGACACAAATGGCAATTGTTTTAAGACTTGACCGGGTTATGGCAGACCGGAAAATTTCTCTGAATGAACTAGCAGAAAGGGTTGGCATTTCCAATGTGAATCTTTCCAACCTGAAAACGGGAAAGGTGCGTGCAATCCGCTTTTCAACCCTTAATGCCATCTGCAGAGAGCTTGACTGCCAGCCCGGAGATATTCTGGAATATACTCCGGATGAAAGTCCCTGAATCTTTTAAGCTGCTGCTCCATATCTTTTTCTGTTTTTTATCAGTACGATCAATGCAAACACAGATACAAGCCCTTCCGTCACCGGATAAGACAGCCATACACCCCACATTTCAAGCAGTGCGGACATAATAAAGGCTGCCGGGATAATCACCACCAATCCCCTGAGAAGAGAAATAATCTGTGCCGGAAGCGCCTGTTCTGTAGAGGTAAAAAACATGGCAGACACAATATTAAATCCTACAAACGGCGCTGCCAGGAAATACAGTTTCAGCCCCTCTTCTGCGATCTTCTGAAGCTGAAGATCATTTTCACTGTTAAACACCGCTGTAATCGGAGATGCAAGGAAAAAGACCATTCCATAGATCACCGCTGCCGTACCCAACAGGGTTACTATGGCATAGCGCAGGATCTGTCTGGTACTTTCTGCGTCTCCTTTTCCATAAGAGCGGCTTGCGATCGGCTGCATCCCCTGTGCGATTCCCGTAAACATAGACGTCACCACCAATGAAATATTCGTTACTACGCCATAAGCTGCAACTCCCAGATTTCCTCTGATCCCAAGGATAAGAAAATTAAAAACAATGATCACGATCCCGGACGCCAGTTCTGAGATCAGGGATGGGATTCCCAATGAAAATGTCGTTCCCGTCAGCCTCAGATCCGGTTTTTCCGGATGAAAATGAAAATTATTTTTTCTGGCGAACCAGTGTCTGGAAAGCACTCCGATACTGATCACAGGCGCCAGACCTGTTGCGAAAGCAGCTCCAAACATCCCCATTTCCATAGGAAAAATAAAAATATAATCCAGAATAATATTGGAAAAACTTCCGGTCAGCATAGCTGTCATGGCAAGTCCCGGACCACCATCGTTACGAACGAAACACAACAGGAAATCATTTGCCATAAAAGCCGGAGCAAACAGAAGAATGGTTTTGAGATAGATTTCAGTTGTCCCGAAAATCTGTCCGTCTGCTCCCAGAAGACCAGTAATCTTTCCGGAAAATCCAAGCCCCAGCAGTACAAAGATCAGGGCAAAAATTCCAACCAGATATACGGTATTGGTAAATATCCTGTTTCCCTCTTTTTCCATTTTCTGTCCGCGGAAAATAGAATATTTGGTGGCTCCGCCCATTCCCAGCATCATTCCGCAGCCATGCATAAAGCTATAAGCGGGAATAGCGATATTTAAAGCAGCAAGCCCGTTTGAGCCCAGTCCTTTGGCTATAAAAAAAGTATCGGCCAGTATATAGCAGGACAGACCGACCATCCCCAGAACATTAAGACTGGTATACCTCATAAATTCTCCCAGACATGATGTTTTTTTCATAAGACCTCCCTTATCTCCTGACGATACCCCCTGTTTTCCCGGTGAAAAATAAAAACGCCAGCATTTTCGCTTTCTAAGACCTACGGCGAAAAAACTGACGTCTTTTTCCTCTTACCCGGTGGCAGAGGGATCGTTTCTTTTATTTTATTCAGGTGGTATGATATCACATTTCTAAACTTCCCGTCAAGTATTACTGTTCATGATCTTCACAGTAATGTTCTGTGTGGACCGTGCATTCATATGCCATATTTTTAACAGTAGTGTTCTGATGTCAGAAATGATAAGATGTAAATATAAAAATCAAAAAAGGAGTCAGATTATGGATTTTGCAAAAGCCGCTCATGCCTTTCAGGAATATTTGAAAGATTATGACCAGAATAATGATAAAGTTAAATTAAAAATCGTCCACACCTATGGCGTCGTTCGTCAGGCAGAGGAAATATGCCGCAGAAAAAACCTAGGACCGGAGGATACAGAACTGGCAAAGATCATTGCTCTTCTTCACGATATCGGCCGCTTTGAACAGTTAAAACAGTTTGACAGCTTTGAGCCTTCCACTATGGATCACGCCGCCTATGGTGTAAAAATCCTTTTTCAGGAAAGTATGATCCGCCGTTTTCTCAATGAAGATCAGTGGGACGATATCATTCGTACTGCCATTGCGAAACACAGTGATTTTATCCTGGAGGACGTCTCTGATCCCCGCACCCTGCTTCATGCAAAGCTGATCCGTGACGCAGACAAGCTGGATAACTTCCGGGTAAAACTGGAGGACGACTTTATGACCTTTATGGGAATCACAGAAGAAGAAACAGGAACTCTGAAAATCTCCCCCGGGATCTATGAAACAGTTTTCAGAAACAGTACAATCCTGTCCTCAGACCGTATCACAAAAATGGATTACTGGGTATCCTACATTGTCCATATTTTTGATCTTAATTTCCGGGAAAGTATGGATATTGTTGCAGAAAACAACTACATCCAGCGTCTGATCCAAAGAGTTCCCTATTCCGATCCGGATACGGCCCGGAAAATGCAGGAAATACAAAAACATGCCGAAAATTATGTCATGGAATTTCAGGAATCTCCCTTTCTGTGATCCATAATCTTACAAAATATTACTGCCACTGCCGTGCTTACCGCTGTTGCCAATATGGCAGGGCCTACAACAGCCGTAGGATTCACACTTCCATACTTGGCACGGCAGGCAATAATATTCACAGGGATCAGCTGCAAAGAAGAAACATTGATGATCAGAAAGGTACACATCTCCCGACTGGCAGCAGGAGGCGTCCGCAGCTGTTCGCCTTTTCCCTGTGCCGTTTTTTCCTTCTTCCTTTTTTCTTCCAGAACAGCCAGCTCCTTCATTGCAGAAAGTCCGGCGCTTGTACTGGCCCAGGAGATACCAAATAAATTTGATAAAAAATTCAGAGAAATATAATGGCCGGCAGGAGAATCCGGCTCCAGACGCGGAAACAGAAACTTCAGTACCGGACGCATTTTTTCTGCCAGCTGTGAAACCAGCCCGGTATTTTCCGCTATCTTCATGATCCCGGTCCACATAGCGGTAATCCCCGCCATGGCGATACAGAGGCTGACTGCCTCCTCTGCCGAGGAAACTACCGCTTCTGTTACCTCCTGAAGATTGCCTGTAAGTCCTCCATATAAAATTCCCAGCAGAAGCATACTGCCCCATAAATATGTCATTTCTGCCACCTGAGCTGTGTTTTCTCCATATCTTATGCTGCACTGCTTTTCTTTAATCCTGTTCTTTGAACATATCTCGATTTCTATATTTTTGTCAGGACATAATCTCAAAACTTATTTTCACTTCTTTATCACATCACGCATACATTAAAATAAAGTATTCTCTTTCCCGAGGCAGACATGGAAATAAAAGGAATTGATCTCAGCTCCTACAACCCTGTTACCAGCTATTCCGCAATTGCAGATTCCGGGATCAAAGCTGCTATTTTGCGTACTACTCAATCCGAAAATAAAGCAGATCCCTCTTTTGAAAAAAATTATAAAGGTCTGCATTATTACGGCATAAGAATCGGCGTCTACAAATACAGCTATGCCCTGGACGAATCTCAGGCCCGGGAAGAAGCAGGAAAAGTCCTGGAGATATTAGACGGACGGCCTCTTGATTTTCCTGTTTTTTATGATCTGGAATGGTCACGTCAGCGCACGCTTGGTTCTGCTGCCATCACCAGGATTGTAGAAGCCTTCCGCCGCGTTATTCTTGACGGCGGATATCTTTTTGGCATCTACTACAATACTGACTGGTATTATCATGTCCTGGACACCAAAAGTCTTCCCTACGATTACTGGCTGGCAGCTTATCCCTATAACGACCGGGGAACTCTGGTAGAATCTCTGCGTCCGCCTGCAGGTATCGGCTGGCAGTACAGCTCCAAAGGTCAGGTTCCCGGAATTTCCGGAAACGTAGATCTTGACGTATTTTATCAAACATATCCGGTGCGGCCGGAGTCCAGTGGATCGCACTGTCCTGACCATGACGATCCGAAACCTTCAGATTATTTTCTTTATACCATTCAATCCGGAGACACCCTGACCTCCATAGCCAAAAGATACAGCACCACCGTACAGAAACTGGCAGAGCTGAATCATATCTCTGATCCGGATCTTATCTATGCAGGAAATACTTTGAAGATCCCCAGATAAAAACTCTTATCATAACAGCGCCCTGCACTTTCTGATCCATACAGGCAAAAATATATAAAACTCTATTGACATTACAGCAACTGTACAGTTTATGATGTATAAGAACAAATCAGTCTCATAAATTCATCTAAAAACAATCACTTTAAAACTTTCAGGAGGTACCATGCAGGAAAATATTTCAAAAGTAGAAAACCAAAGAAACTTTGTAATCCGGTTCTCATACTGGTTCATTATCACCGCAGTTGTTTTCTTTTTGGGAAAACATATGATACCAGTCTTGATTCCCTTTATCATTGCTTTCATTGTGGCCGGGATATTAAATAAGCCCATAAACTATATTTCACAGAAAACAAAAATAAAAAGAAAGATTGTATCTGTTATTTCTTTACTTTTATTTGTGTTTTGCTCCAGTATTCTTGTAAGCTATTTTTGCTCCTTTATTTTTGGAGCCATAGAAAGTATCTTCTCCTTTCTTCCGGATTTATTTGATAGGCGTTTGCGAAACGCCACAAGCCGCATAAATACGGCATTTTAACTTTTATAAAACAA
>NZ_CABVDF010000154.1:0-6763 GCF_902497045.1 uncultured Blautia sp.
TAACAGACCCTTATAGGGTCAAAGCAAACCACCGGCTAAGCCGGTGGTCGTGATTTATTTATCATTATCAGGAAAAAATCCTGGACATGGTATCACAGCTTTCTTTCTCACAGACAGATGCCGGGAATTGGCGTATATTTCCGGTAAAGCAAAATCAAAAGTAGAGAGAGGAGACAACACAATGAAAACAAAAACAACAGCAAAGGTATTAGGAGCAGCATTACTGACCATGGCACTTGCAGGAACCACAACGGTTTATGCGGAGGAGCAGTACACCATAGGAATTGAACAGTTTGCAGAGCACGGATCTCTGGACAACTGCAGAGAGGGATTTCTGGAGGGCCTGAAAGAAGAAGGAATAGAGGAAGGAAAGAATCTTACCGTAGATTATAAAAATGCAGCTGCAGATATGGGAACCTGCGGGCAGATTTCTGATAAATTTGCATCTGATAAAGTTGATCTTATGGTAGGAATTGCCACACCAAGCGCCCAGAGCCTTTACAATGCAGCTTTGGATGCAGGAATCCCGGTGATTTATACAGCAGTGACGGATCCGGCGGCGGCAGAGCTTGCGGATAAAGATGGAAATCCGGTAGGAGAGATCACAGGAACCAGTGATAAGCTTCCGGTAAAACAGCAGCTGGAGATGATCCGTCAGATGCTTCCGGAAGCAGAGAGCATTGGCATCATGTATACTACAAGTGAAGCGAATTCCGAATCTGCGGTCAAAGAATACGAAGCTCTTGCAGGCGACTACAATTTTAAAATTGAAACAGCCGGAATTACCACTACGGCAGACATTCCGCTGGCAGCGCAGACTCTGCTGGAAAAAGTAGACTGCATGACCAATCTGACAGACAACACGGTAGTTTCTTCTCTTCCGACGATTCTGGAAATGGCAAATGAAGCGGGAATTCCGGTATTCGGAAGTGAGATTGAGCAGGTGAAGCTGGGATGTCTGGCCGCAGAGGGACTGGATTATGTGGAACTTGGCAGACAGACAGGAAAAATGGCAGCTCAGGTACTCAAGGGTGAGAAAAAAGCTTCGGAACTTCCTTTTGAGACAATTGAGGAAGCAGCCCTTTATGTAAACACAGCGGCAGCAGAAAATCTGGGAATTGAAATTCCGGAAGAAATGACATCTGGTGCGGCAGAAGTGTTTGAAGAGATTTCAGAAGCGAAATAAAAAGTATGGAGGTTGACTGGTGATGGACTTTTTGATCACGATTATAGAGCAGGGACTGATCTACGGTATTCTTGCCCTGGGTGTGTATATTACATATAAAATACTGGATTTTCCGGATCTGACTACAGACGGAAGTTTTCCGTTAGGGGCGGCGGTAACGGCCGCTCTCATTACCCGGGGAGTAAATCCTTATCTGACTCTTCCTATAGCATTTGCGGCAGGAGCGCTGGCAGGCGTCTGTACAGGACTGATCCATGTGAAAGGGCGTGTCAGAGATCTTTTGTCCGGCATTATTATGATGACAGCTCTTTGGACTATCAACCTCCGGATTGCAGGAACCTCTAATGTTCCGCTGTTTTCCAAGGAGACGATTTTTAAAAACAGTTTTCTTGAAAAGCTTCTTCCTGAGGCGGTACAGCCTTATGGAACGCTGATTGTGATCGTAATCCTGGCCGCGGTTACGAAGCTGATTCTTGACTTTTATATGAAAAGTAAATCAGGTTTCCTTCTGCGGGCGGCAGGAGATAATGAAAAACTGGTAACTGCTCTTGCCAGGGATCAGGGAAATGTAAAAATTCTTGGACTTGCTATTGCAAATGGACTTGTGGCTTTGTCCGGCTGTATTTTCTGTCAGGAAGAAAGAGTGTTTGAAATTTCCATGGGAACAGGAGCAGTGGTGATCGGACTTGCAAGCGTGATCATCGGAACCAGTCTTTTTAGAAATATGACTTTTATGAAGGCAACCACCGCAGTGGTGATCGGTTCTGTTCTCTATAAGGCATGTACGGCAGCAGCCATGAGAAATTTTGAACCTCAGGATATGAAGCTGATTACGGCAGTTCTGTTTCTGATCGTGCTTCTGATCAGCATGGAAAGAAAGAAGAAGGTGAAGATCGATGCTTGAGCTGAAAAACATCTATAAATATTATAATCCGGGGACAGTTAATGAAATGTGCCTGTTTAAAGATTTTAACCTTACGGTAAAGGACGGAGAGTTTCTTTCTGTGGTAGGAAGCAATGGTTCAGGAAAAACTTCTATGCTGAACATTATCTGCGGCAGCATTCCGATAGAATCCGGAAATATCATTTTGGATGGAAAAGACATTACCAATGCAAAAGAATTCCGGCGGAACGAAAAAATCGGCAGAGTGTATCAGAATCCTGCTCTTGGAACCTGTCCGTCAATGACGATTCTGGAAAATATGTCCCTGGCAGATAATAAAGGGAAACGTTTTGGCCTTGGAAGAGGGGTAAACAAACATCGGATCGAATATTACAGAGAACTTCTCCGCCCACTGAATTTAGGCCTGGAGGACAAAATGCACGTAAAGGTAGGGTCTCTTTCTGGCGGTCAGCGTCAGGCTATGGCGCTTCTTATGTCTACCATGACTCCTATTGAATTCCTGATCCTGGACGAGCATACGGCAGCCCTTGATCCAAAGACGGCAGAGATCATCATGGAGCTGACAGATAAGATCGTGAAAGAGAAAAAGCTGACAACGATCATGGTCACCCATAATCTCCGGTATGCGGTGGAATACGGAAACCGGCTTTTGATGATGCATCAGGGAGAAAGTGTCATCGACTGTGCCGGTGAAGATAAGGCTGCCATGAACATTGACGATATTCTGGAGAAGTTTAATGAGATCAGTATAGAGTGTGGAAATTAAAAAAGGTACGGCTGAAAAGTTTTTGGAGCTGCGCACTAATTTTCAGTGCGTCAGCTCCATTTCAGTTTATACATCCTGCTTCGTACGTTACTAATAAGTGAAAATCACAATTTGCTTCTGGTATTCATGCCGGAAGGCCCGTCCTGTTTTATGACATAGAATACTTTCGTATATATTAGATGCCTCGGTATTGGTATCCAGAAGCTTCCGATCCTTTGGCGAAAGCAGCTCTTTTGCATCTGCCATTTTGGTAATCAGAGGAAGAGAACTGTTCTTTTTTATTTCGGAAAGCAGAGGAGCAGAATCCTTTCTGAAGCCAAGAATCCTGCAATAGCCTGCTTCCCTGGGAGTTTCTTTTATATTCAGAAGCAGGTGCAGCAGGGCTCTCTGGATTCTTGTTCTGGTGAGCTCTTTTGTTTTAAGATGTTCTGCAAACTGGGCAAAACCCTGATAATGGTTCAGTTGATTGCGGATACGGTCTGCAAGCTGGGGTGAAAGATCTGCACAGGCAGCAAGTTCTTCTGCAGAAGAAGACAAAAGTTTGTAATGGAGCAGAAGATCAAGATCATCCTCTGTAACATATGCACCCTGAAGAAAAGCCTTTTGAAGAAGCTCAAAAGCAGGTTCCGGAAGCATTTCACCAACAGGGGAAAGATCTTTGGCTTTCTGGAGAAAACTGCGGATGGCAGACGCGGAGGGGAGCTGCCCTTTTGATAAAGTATTTTCGTGGTAGTCGTTTCCTTTTCTTTTCAGGGTAACCGGTTTCATATGTGAATTTAGAGAAAGGATCGCCCGACAGTATTCAATTCCCAGAATATTATTAGGGGAAGAGAGCAGTTCCGGAGAAACTGTCTGATGTGTGCTACCGGGAAGAAGAAGGAGATAGTTGTTTAATGCCTTGCTTCTTGCAGCAGGAAAAGACATGCCTTGTTTCAGGTATGTCTGAAGCAGTGTCTGATACTCTGCCGGTTCCTGGTTTAAAATTCTGGCAGCAAGAAGCATTCCCTCAGTGTTTCCCTCCTCACTTCCAAAACAAAGCTGATCCACTACGCCAAGTCCATTTAAAAGAGAGACGCCTCCATGCGCAAAAAATTCGGCGCTTGCAGAGGAAAACTGGACCGGAAGCTCAAGAACCAGGTCTGCACCGCAGCGCAGGGCCATTTCTGCCCGAATATGTTTGGGCAGCAGTCCGGGAGCGCCTCTCTGTACAAAGTCGCCGCTCATGGCAATGACAATGTAATCGGACTGCAGCGTCTCCTTTATATATTTGATCTGATGCAGATGTCCCATGTGAAAGGGATTGTATTCTGCGATGATGCCGGTAACGTTCATAAGTGTTTTTCCTTTAAGTTTTTTTCTATCATATCATAATTATATCTTTTTGACAGCCGATTATTTTCTGTCTTTTTTGATAAAAAAAGAAAATATGCCAGAATGACAAAATTGCACTTTAAAAAATACTGTACTTTGTCTTTTTATAGGGTGGAAATGCTTGAAATAAAAAATTCCAGGGGTTATAATAAAGATATCTATGAGATGCTTTTTTATGATCTCAGCAGGCCGTTAGGCCAAATAATGAAAGGAGCCATTTTAATCATGGGATTTGTTGAACTGCTCAAAAAAAGAGCGAAAGAAAACATTAAGACAATTGTACTGCCGGAGACAGAGGACATGAGAACTCTTGAGGCAACTGACAAGATTCTGAAAGAGGGTGTTGCCAAGATCGTTCTGATCGGTAACGAAGAGACTATCAAGGCAAAAGCAGCAGAGGGCGGCTTTGATATTTCCGGCGCTACTATCGTTGACCCGGAGACTTCTGACAGAACTCAGGCCTACATCGACAAATTTGTTGAGTTAAGAGCAAAAAAAGGAATGACACCGGAGAAGGCAAAAGAAATCCTTCACACACAGTATCCGTACTACGGTGTTATGATGGTTAAGATGGGCGATGCAGACGGAATGGTATCCGGCGCATGTCACTCCACAGCCGACACACTTCGTCCATGTCTCCAGATCCTGAAGACAAAACCGGGAACCAAACTTGTATCTGCATTCTTCCTGATCGTAGTTCCGAACTGCGAGTATGGTGCAAACGGCGCGTTTGTATTTGCTGACTCCGGTCTGAACCAGAATCCGACTCCGGAAGAGCTTTCTGCTATTGCAGCATCTTCTGCAGAATCTTTCCAGCTTCTGGTACAGGAAGAGCCGATCGTTGCAATGCTTTCCCATTCCACAAAGGGCAGCGCAAAGCATGCAGACGTAGACAAGATGGTAGAAGCTACAAGAATTGCAAAAGAAGAGCATCCGGAATTGAAACTGGACGGAGAATTCCAGCTTGATGCAGCTATCGTTCCTAGTGTAGGCGCTTCCAAAGCTCCGGGCAGCGAGGTTGCAGGAAAAGCAAACGTATTGGTATTCCCGGATCTTGATGCAGGAAACATTGGTTATAAGCTTGCTCAGCGTCTTGCAAAAGCAGAAGCTTACGGACCTGTTACCCAGGGTATTGCGAAACCGGTCAATGACCTTTCCCGTGGCTGCTCTGCAGATGATATTGTTGGTGTTGTTGCTATTACAGCAGTACAGTGCCAGGCAGAGGACAAATAAGAAATATCGAACGGTACATAAAAGAATAGGAGAGTAAAAACATGAATGTATTGGTAATCAATTGCGGAAGTTCTTCATTAAAATATCAGCTTATCAACTCTGATACAGAGGCTGTTCTTGCAAAAGGCCTTTGCGAGAGAATCGGAATCGACGGAAGACTGGTTTACAAAAAAGCCGGCGGAGAAAAAGAAATCACAGAAGCTCCGATGCCTACACATAAAGAGGCAATCCAGATGGTTCTGGACGCTCTTACAAACGAAAAAACAGGCGCAATCCAGAGCCTGAAAGAGGTTGACGCTATCGGACATCGTGTTGTACACGGCGGTGAGAAATTTGCTTCCTCTGCAGTGATCACAGAAGAAATGATCAAAGCTGTAGAAGAGTGCAACGACCTTGCTCCGCTTCACAATCCGGCAAACCTCATCGGTATCCGTGTATGTGCAGAGCTGATGCCGGGCGTACCGCAGGTTGGTGTATTCGATACTGCTTTCCATCAGACAATGCCTGCAAAAGCATATCTCTATGGTCTGCCGTTAGATTATTACAAAAACTACAAAATCAGAAGATATGGTTTCCACGGAACTTCCCACAGCTTTGTTTCCAAACGTGCAGTTGAATTCCTTGGTCTTGACAAAGAGAACTCCAAAGTTATCGTTTGTCACCTTGGAAACGGTTCTTCCATCAGTGCAGTAGTAAACGGCAAATGTATTGATACAACCATGGGTCTCACTCCTCTTGAAGGTTTGATCATGGGAACACGTTCCGGAAGCATTGATCCTGCTATTATGGAATTCATTGCTAAGAAAGAAAATCTGGATATCGCAGGCGTTATGGATGTTCTGAATAAGAAATCCGGTCTTCTTGGAATGTCCGGAATCTCCAGCGATATGCGTGACCTGGAAGATGCTGCCGCAGAAGGAAATGTAGATGCTAAGAATGCAAGAGAAGCTCTTGGATACGGCATCGCAAAATATATTGGTGGTTATGTAGCAGCTATGAACGGTGTAGATGCTATTGTGTTCACAGCAGGTATTGGTGAGAACGATAATCTCGTTCGTGAGGATGCATGCTCTTACCTTGGCTATCTTGGAATTACTATTGATAAAGAAGTAAATAAGGCTCGTGGTGAAGAAGTGGTAATTTCTACACCGGATTCCAAGGTTAAAGTTGCAGTTATTCCGACAAACGAAGAGCTGGCTATCTGCCGTGAAACTGTAGCGTTAGTTTAATGGTTTTGATGTAAATTCTATAAAAGAAGGTTTCCGTTATGGAAGCCTTCTTTTTTTATGCCATATTGATAAAA
>NZ_CABVDF010000155.1:0-6739 GCF_902497045.1 uncultured Blautia sp.
GACAACATAAAGATGAAATAAAGGGAGGCAAAAGCCCGCTATGAAAAGTGCAACGAAAAAAAACCATCGACATTTCACCTCTTTTCAGGTGATTATCCTTGGATTCTTTTCTGTGATCCTGCTGGGAAGCCTGCTTCTGATGCTGCCCTTCTCTACCAGGGACGGTCAGGGAGCATCCTTTGCCGATGGACTTTTTACAGCAACTTCGGCAGTCTGTGTAACCGGACTGATCGTACGTGATACAGCTACCTACTGGTCTGAATTCGGACAGGCCATCATTCTGACTCTGATCCAGATCGGCGGCATGGGTGTAGTAACCATTGCAGTCGCTATTGCAGTCGCTTCCGGCCGAAAAATAGGTCTGATGCAGAGAAGTACCATGCAGGAAGCCATTTCTGCCCATCAGGTTGGCGGTATTGTCCGTTTGACAAAATTCATTCTGAAAACAAGTATTTCCATCGAACTGTTGGGCGCCTTGCTTCTGGCTCCTGTATTCTGTAAAGATTTTGGTATTTTTAAAGGCTTATGGTATTCTGTCTTTCATTCCATCTCAGCCTTCTGCAACGCCGGATTTGATCTGATAGGAGTCAGAGAACCATTTTCTTCTCTTACCAGCTATGCATCGAATCCAATCGTAAACTTTACGATAATGGCTTTGATCATTACCGGAGGACTTGGATTTGTAACCTGGGCTGATATCAAGAAAAATAAATTCCATTTCCGGAAATATAATATGCAGAGTAAAGTAATTCTTACTGTAACTGCAGGACTTCTTATTTTTCCTGCCATATATTTCTTTTTCTGTGAGTTTTCCAATCTTCCCATTGGAGAAAGGATCCTTTCATCCTTATTCCAGTCGGTTACTCCCAGAACTGCCGGTTTTAATACGGTTGATCTGACACTTTTAACGGAAACAGGACTTATGATTATGATCATCCTGATGCTTATCGGCGGATCTCCCGGGTCCACAGCCGGCGGTATGAAAACAACCACAGTAGCAGTTCTTTTTTCTTCTGCCCTGGCAGTATTCCGCAAGCAGGATTTTGCGCATTTTTTCAGCAGAAGAATTCCGGACAATGCAGTAAAAAACGCAGCAACTATTCTAATGATGTACCTCACACTTTTCCTTGGCGGAGGAATGGTAATCAGCTATATCGAAGAGGTTCCTCTTATGTCCGCACTGTTTGAAACCAGTTCTGCCATTGGTACCGTAGGTCTTTCGTTAGGACTTACTCCTTCTCTGGGCATGGTTTCAAAATCAATCTTGATTTTACTGATGTTTTTTGGACGTGTAGGAGGCCTTACTCTTATTTTTGCAGCACTTTCAGAACATAATAACTTTGGATCCAGATATCCTCAGGAAAAAATCACAGTTGGATAAAAAGAAAGGATAAACTAAAATTATGATGAAATCAATTTTATTAATAGGACTTGGAAGATTCGGACGACACATTGCCATGAAGCTGGATGAACTGAACCACGAGGTCATGGCGGTGGACAAAGATGAAAACAGAGTAAACGCAGCGCTTCCCTACGTTACCAATGCTCAGATTGGAGATGCCACAAACGAAGGCTTTATGGAATCTCTGGGTGTTAACAATTTTGACGTATGCATTGTTGCCATTGGAGATAATTTTCAGAGTTCTCTGGAGGCAACCTCCCTTCTCAGCGATCTGGGCGCAAAAATGGTCGTATCCCGTGCAGCGCGTGATGTTCATGCCAAATTTCTTTTGAGAAACGGAGCCAATGAAGTAATCTATCCGGAAAAACAGATTGCACAGTGGGCAGCGATCCGTTACAGCGCCGATCATATCTTTGACTATATCGAGCTTGATGAGGAACATGCTATTTTTGAAATTTCCATCCCAGACAACTGGATTGGAAAAACAGTCGGACAATTGGATATACGCAATAAGCACAACATCAATATCATGGGATTTAAATATCATGGAGAAATGAATCTGAATATCCGTTCTGATACACCGGTTCCTGCCGATCATACCATGCTTGTTCTTGGAAACACAAAAGATATCCAAAAATGTTTCCATATTTAAGAAAAACAAAAATTTTTAGTAAAGAGGTGATTCTATATGAAGGAACTGATCCTATTCTGTGCTGTTGCTGCGGTCTTTGTACTGTGCGGGTTTATACTGAAAAAAATGGGAGCATTTTTTGAAAGTGATAAAAATGCTCCCCCGAAAAAGCCTGAAAAACCTGTCTTGTCCATTGCATTTGAGCATACAGAAGAAGTTTCCTTTTTAAATGAACTTCTGGAGCATTTTTCCCAGCAATCACCTTCCTGTGAACTCAATCTCTTTTACGGATCACCCGGTGAGATACGTCGTCAGATAAAAAACGGAAAGATTGATCTCGGATTCATCCGTAAGGATCCTGCTCTGGAGCCTGATGAATCTTTCCATTCTTTTCATTTTGTCCTTGACGAAAATGTAGTGGCCTGCGAACCTGTCGGGCTTCCTGTCATACCTTTATGCCACAAAAATTTCTTTATGAATGCCATATGGAAGAAAAACAGTACAAACCCTCAGGTTTCCCTTTTTATCAATCAGTTGAAATCCGAATATTAATATTACAGGAATCCTTCAATTTAACTGTGGATTTTAATGCAGGTTTCTGCAAAATACGATATAATAAAGTTTACGCCGCATCAAAAGGAGGGATTACGTGGAACAGCAGGATAATTACAGCAGCCAGTACAAGGGACAGCTGAAAATTTTCTTCGGCTATGCCGCCGGTGTAGGAAAAACCTATGCCATGCTGGATGCTGCCCATACAGAAAAAAAACACGGAACTGATGTAGTCGTCGGTTATATAAGGCCAGACGCTCCGGTCCAAACCAGAATTCTTCTGAAGGATCTGGAAACACTTCCACTTCTTCGCTCAGAACATAATGGTATTCCGGTAAATGAATTTGACCTTGATACAGCCATTAAAAGGCATCCGGATCTGATCCTCATTGATGAGCTGGCCCATACCAATGCAGATGGCTGCCGGCATCAAAAGCGTTATCAGGACATTCGTGAACTGTTAACAGCTGGAATCGACGTTTACACTACTGTAAATGTCCAGAATATTGAAAGCCTGAATGACACGGTAGCTTCTATTACCGGCATTATGGTGGAAGAACGCATTCCTGACTTTCTCTTTGATGAGGCAGATCAGGTAAAACTGGTAGATATTGAGCCACAGGAGCTGATCGAACGACTGGAGACTGAAAATACAGGCTCCTGTCCCGACAGCTCCAATATTACTTTTACCATTGAAAACCTTACCGCATTAAGAGAAATATCTCTGCGCCGCTGCGCAGACCGGGTAAATAAACTGACCGAAGCATCACGGATAAAAAATAAAGGAGAGTATCACACAGACGAACACATTCTTGTATGCCTGTCCTCCTCCCCGTCAAATGCTAAAATAATAAGAACAGCAGCCAGAATGGCCAATGCTTTTAAAGGAACCTTCACCGCATTGTTTGTGGAAACTTCTGATTTTTCCTCTATGGACGATGTGGATCGGCAGCGGCTCCGGACTAATATTTATCTGGCTCAGCAGCTTGGAGCAACGATAGAAACTGTTTATGGAGACGATATTCCTTTTCAGATTGCTGAATTTGCCCGGTTATCCGGGGTATCAAAAATCGTCATCGGCCGAAGCACCATCACGCGCCGTCCTCTTTTTGTAAAACCGGCACTGACAGAACAGCTAATCGCCAACGCACCTAACATGGATGTTCATATTATACCAGATCAGCCCTCAAACCGTACCTCTTTTCCCCAGCATGTCCGAAAACATATTATTTTTTCTGTTGCAGACATCCTGAAAAGTATAGCGATCCTGTCGGCTGCAAGCTGTCTGGGTTTTCTATTTCAATGGCTCGGTTTTGACGAATCAAATATTATTATGATATATGTTCTCGCTGTACTCGTGACATCCATTGTTACAGTGAATCGCATATACAGTCTGATTATATCCATTGTCAGTGTACTGGTATTTAACTTTTTATTCACCGTCCCCAAATTTACCCTGATGGCTTATGGACGTGGCTATCCTGTTACCTTTGCTATTATGTTCATCTGTGCCTTCCTCACCGGAACACTGACCACCAGAATGAAAACTGTTGCAAAGCAGTCTGCCCGGGCAGCCTTTCGCACCAAAGTTTTGTTTGATACCAATCAGCTTCTTCAGCAGGCGGAAGATCAGAAAGCAATTCTTACTTCCACCGCCCATCAGCTTTCCAAGCTTCTGAATCGGGATATCATTATCTATCCAGTAGAAAAAAACAGCCTGAAAAATCCTCTGGTATTTTCTGCCGGAGAAAATAATGCTGCTGATTCATATCTCACAGAAAATGAACGAGCTGTTGCAGATTGGGTATTAAAAAACAACAAGCATGCCGGTGCCACCACACAGACTCTTTCCAATGCCAAATGTCTGTATCTTGCCATACGGGTCAGTAATTCTGTTTACGGTGTTGTAGGAATCGCCGCATGCGGTCAGCCCCTGGATGCCTCTGAAAATAATATTCTTCTTTCCATTCTGGGTGAATGTGCACTTGCACTGGAGAATAAAAAAAATGCTCAGGAAAAAGAAGAAGCTGCGATCCTTGCCAAAAATGAGCAGCTCCGCGCCAATCTCCTAAGGGCTATTTCACATGATCTCCGTACACCACTGACTTCCATATCAGGAAACGCCAGCAATCTTATCTCTAACGGAAGCTCCTTTGATGAATACACGAAACAGACAATCTATCAGGATATTTACGATGATTCCATGTGGCTGATCAATCTTGTAGAAAATCTTTTATCGGTTACACGCCTGGAGGAAGGACGGTTGAATATCCGTATATCTGCAGAACTTGTAGATGAGGTGATACAGGAAGCGCTGCGTCATGTAAACCGTCTTTCCAAGGATCATGAAATTACGGTCCACAATGAAGATGATCTTCTTCTGGCAAAAATGGATGCCCGGCTGATTGTTCAGGTTCTGATCAATCTTATAGATAATGCAATTAAATATACACCGAAAGGTTCCCACATCCAGATCAGAACAAGGAAAGAAGATCAATGGGCTGTTATCTCGGTATCTGATGATGGTCCAGGTATTGCTGACGAAAACAAAAAACAGGTATTTGATATGTTTTACAGCGGAACGCATCAGATTGCTGACAGCCGGCGCAGTCTGGGTCTGGGACTTTCCCTGTGCAAATCCATAGTCAATGCCCATGGCGGAACGATCCGGGTTTCCGATCATCTGCCTCACGGCACTGTATTCACATTTACATTACCAGCCGAGGAGGTAAAGTTACATGAATAAACCCTTGATTCTGGTGGTTGAAGACGACTCATCTGTAAAAAATCTTATCACAACCACTTTAAAAGCACACGATTACCGTTATCTGGTTGCCGGAAACGGCGAAACAGCCATTCTGGAAGCTTCTTCTCATAATCCTGACATTGTTCTTCTGGATCTGGGGCTTCCGGATATGGACGGAGTAGAAGTCATCCACAAAATCCGCTCCTGGTCCACCATGCCCATTATCGTCATCAGCGCACGCAGCGAGGATACCGACAAGATAGACGCACTGGATGCAGGAGCCGATGATTATCTGACCAAACCATTTTCTGTTGAAGAACTTCTGGCAAGACTCCGTGTGGTACAGAGACGGCTTTCCATGATGACGCCGGTGGAATCTTCCGTATTCGTAAACGGTGCCCTTCGTGTAGACTATGCTGCTGGATGTGCCTATCTCGACGACCAGGAGCTTCATCTGACACCTATTGAATATAAGCTCCTCTGTCTTCTTTCCCGCAACGTCGGCAAAGTTCTGACTCACACCTTTATTACACAGAATATCTGGGGCAGCAACTGGGAAAATGATGTAGCATCCCTGAGAGTATTTATGGCCACTCTCCGCAAAAAGCTGGAGCAGGGACCGGATTCCCCCCAGTATATACAGACTCATATCGGAGTAGGTTACCGTATGATAAAAACAGAATAAAACACTCCTGCTTCTATGGAGTCAAAAAACCCCTGCTGTCGGTGGAAATACCACCGACAGCAGGGGTTTTTTCTGTTTATCAGAATTCAGGCTCGATCAGTCCGTAAGTATTTCCCTTACGTTTATAAACCACATTTACCTGATCGGTTTCTGCATTCACAAATACGAAGAAGTTATGTCCCAGAAGTTCCATCTGTACGCATGCATCCTCAGGATACATTGGTTTGATATCAAATTTCTTCGTACGAATGATCTTAACCTCTTCATCCTCATCATATTCTTTATCAATATATTCCTGCTGGAAGTTTCCGGCAGATTGTTTCCTGTCTACAATTTTGTTTTTGTATTTGCGGAGCTGGCGCTCAATCACCTCTTCTACAAGATCAATTGAAACATACATATCATTGCTTACCTGTTCAGAGCGGATGATATTGCCTTTTACCGGGATCGTAACCTCGATCTTCTGTCTTTCTTTTTCAACACTTAAGGTTACTACAACTTCGGTGTCAGGAGTGAAATACCGTTCCAGTTTTCCAAGTTTGTCTTCAACGGCTGTTCTGAGTCCTTCAGAAACAGTAATGTTTTTTCCGCTAATAATAAATTTCATACATCCATCCCCTTTGCTGTTTATTTGGGTAATACTCACGCAGGATACTTTCTGCGTCTATTGTTTATGAAGTCATTATAACACAAACTCATGAATTTTAACAACACTTTAGGAAA
>NZ_CABVDF010000156.1:0-6730 GCF_902497045.1 uncultured Blautia sp.
CAAAAAATCGGAAAGATCTCTGTGAAATTCTTCCAATACCGGAAGTTCTGGGAAAACCTGCATCTTTATTATAAAGGAAAGAATACAGGAGGTGTTTCTGATGGAAAGACCTAATTCCCGGGAAAATGTCCGTACAGTTTCCTGATCCGGAAGTGCAGGAAGTGTCAGGAGCAGAGCCAGCTGGGAGGCGGTTTCCATGGATCTTAAAGTTTCGCCTCTTTTAGAGTGGAGTTTTTGAATATAAAGATTTCCGGCCTCACGGACTGCTTCTGAAACCTCTGAAGGATTCAGTGGTTTTTCGATATAATTGACTGCTTTTAAGCGGATGGCGGCCTTCAGATATTCTTTGTCAGAATATCCGCTCATAAAAATAGGAACAGAATCAGGAAGTATTTTTTCCAGGCGTTCCAGCATAGTGATTCCGTCCATACGGGGCATACGGACATCACAGAGTATAATTTCCGGTTTGTGGATCCGGGCCTGCTCCAGTCCGTTTACTCCGTCATCTGCCTGGAAAATCTCTTCAATTCCCAGAGAAGCCCAGTTTATCGAGGTCATCAGTCCGGTCCTTGTCAGTTCCTCGTCATCTACGATTAGTAATTTCATGGAAGTCTCCTTTGTGTTGACCATGTTAAAGTAAAGTAATTATAGTTTATCACAATTTTCACAGGAATACGAGAATAAATAAAATCGTTTTTGTGCAGAAAAATGGAAAATATTTTACCCTGATTCCAAATATATTGCGGTTTTTTTATAGAGACGTCAATGATACAATAAATGCAGTTCAAAGAAAAAGGGAGGAGAAAGAGCCGTGTCTGAATATGTTCTTGAATTAAAAGGCATTACTAAGATTTTTCCGGGTGTAAAGGCATTAAATAATGTACAGTTTCAGTTGAAGCCCGGTGAAGTTCATGCGCTTATGGGCGAAAATGGTGCCGGAAAATCAACATTTATCAAGGTTATCACGGGTGTACATAAAGCAGAAGAAGGCGAAATGTTCTTAAATGGACAGAAAGTGGACTTCAAGGGACCAAAAGATGCACAGGCAGCTGGTATTGCAGCTGTATACCAGCATCCTACATCATATCCCCACTTAACTGTGGCGGAAAATATTTTTATGGGTCATGAGATCATCAAAAACCGGATGATCCAGTGGAAGGCTATGAATACAGAGGCAAATAAGCTTCTTGCACAGCTGGATGCAGACTTTGACGCTACAGCGGAAATGGGAACTTTAAGTGTAGCACAGCAGCAGATGGTAGAGATTGCCAAGGCTATGTCCACAAATGCAAAGATCATTATTTTGGATGAGCCTACTGCGGCACTGACCAGATCGGAATCTGAAAAGCTGTATACACTTGTAGATAAATTAAAAGAAGAAGGCGTTTCTATCATCTTCATATCTCATCGTTTTGAGGATATGTACCGTCTGGCATCCCGGGTGACCGTGTTCCGTGATTCTCAGTATATTGGCACTTATGATGTAAATGGGATCACTAATGCGGATCTTATCAAGGCTATGGTAGGACGTGAGATTACAGATCTTTTCCCGAAACCGGAAGTAAAACTGGGAGAAGAAATGCTCCGGGTAGAAAAACTTTCCAGAGTTGGATACTTTAAAGATGTATCCTTTGGTGTAAGAGCAGGAGAGATTCTTGGACTTACCGGTCTGGTAGGAGCAGGCCGTACAGAAGTGGTAGAAGCTGTGTGCGGAATTACCCGTCCGGATTCCGGAAAGGTTTATCTGGAAGGAAAAGAAGCTCACATCAAACAGCCGTCTGATGCAATGGAAAAAGGAATTATTCTCCTTCCGGAGGATCGTCAGAAAGAGGGTCTGATCATGAGCTGGGGCCTTGGAAGAAATGTGACGCTTCCAACAATCAGCAAATATGCAAAAAACGGGCTGAATGATGAAAAAACAGAAAGAGACCTTGCAAAAAAGCTTCTTGAGGAAGTGGATACAAAGGCAGTTGATATTTTCCAGCCGGCAAGTTCACTGTCAGGCGGAAACCAGCAGAAGGTTGTTGTGGCCAAGGCTTTGAGTCAGGAAATGAAGGTAGTTATTATGGACGAGCCTACCAAAGGTGTTGACGTAGGAGCAAAGGCAGAGATCTATGCGATTATGGGAGATCTTGCAAAGAAAGGCTACGCTATCATTCTGATATCATCTGAAATGCCGGAGATCCTTGGTATGGCAGACCGTATTGTCGTTATGTGCAACGGAAGAAAAACTGGTGAGCTTGGAAGAGAAGAGGCTACTCAGGAGAGAATTCTTGAGCTGGCGATGGAAAAAAGCAGTGGAAAGGGGGCTTCTAAATAATGGAAAAGAAATCATTGATAAAGAGGCTGACAGGCTCCCGTGAGGCTCTGCTTGCAGTGGTTCTTCTTGTGCTTTTTGTCCTTGTTACGATTGTTAATCCGGCTTTCCTGACACCTAAGTCATTGATGGATATGCTGAAAAATAATGCAGTGACAATGGTTATGGCTCTGGGAATGTTATGCGTTATGCTGGTAGGCGGAATCGATATTTCTATTATGTCTACTCTGGCATTATCGGGTATGTCCATTGGAATGCTGCTGAAAAATGATGTGATCGCAAGCACTCCTCTGGCTTTTTTGATCGCAGTTGCTATTGGTATTGTCTGCGGACTGGCAGTTGGTCTTGTAATATCCAGAGCAGATGTACCGCCTATCATTGCTACCATGGGATTTATGTATGTGTTCCGTGCTATGGGCTATCTGGTTTCTAACGGAGGACAGTGGGCAGGTGCAGCAGCTCTTGGTAATTTTAAAAATTTTGCAACTACAAAATTTCTTGGAATTAATTGTGTGATCTGGGTTGTGATCCTTTGTTATGCATTTTTCTTCTGGTTTATGAAATGGACAAGAACCGGACGAATGATCTATGCGGTAGGAAGCAATCCAAGCGCGGCACAGGTTTCCGGCATCAATGTAAAAAATATTAAACTTCTGGTTTATGTGATCATGGGTCTTCTTTCCGGTTTGGGCGGAGCTCTTCAGGTATCTGTATACGCATCTGCCATGCCGGATATGCAGTACGGCGGTGAGATGGATGTTATTGCTGCCTGTGTAATCGGCGGTGTCAGCATGAGCGGCGGACGGGGAAGTGTTCTGGGAGCTCTTTTGGGATCCCTGATCCTTGCTACTATCGCCAAGGCACTTCCTCTGATCCCGTTCTTTGATCAGCTGTGGCTGAATACCATCAAGGGCGTGATCATTCTTGTAGTAGTTGTTATGAACGTAGTTCTTCAGCGTGTTGCTGACAAAAATGCACTGAAAGGAAGGGAGATGTAATCATGGCTGGAAAATCTGGAAGAAGTATTAATAACGTGCCAGAAAGTTCAATAAAGCGGATGATCTTCTCCTGGGAGGGAATCCTGGTCCTGATCTTTATTGCAGTAAATATTTTCTGTGCAGTGTTTTCGGAATTTTATAATGTAAGCAGTCTGCTCCGTCAGATGCCGGTTTACCTTGCAGAGGTATTCCTGATGCTTCCTATGGCGTATATACTTGTTCTTGGGGAGATCGATATTTCTGTTGGATCTATCGTGTGTTTGTCCGCGACCATGAGCTGTATTGTATGCAATATGAATGCGCCGTTTATCGTTGTGGTATTTACAGGTCTTGCTGTAGGAACTGTCTGCGGTGCCATTAACGGATTTATCCTTACAAAATTTACGGAGCTTCCACCGATGATCGTTACACTGGCAACTCAGATTATTTTCCGAGGGATTGCAGAAATCATTCTGGGAAGCGGCGGAAGTATCACAATGTCAAATCTTGATGGTTTTAATGCCATCGGAGGAAAAGTTGGAAAGGTGCCGTATATCCTGTTCCTGGTTTTGATCCTTGCAGTGATCTTTGCTCTTGTTCTTGGCAAAAGTACATTCGGACGGAGAGTCTATGCCATTGGTACCAACCGTCTTACCGCATATTACTCCGGTGTTCATGTACAGAAGATCCGTATGATCATTTATACTGTAATGGGAACAGTTTCCGGTCTTTGTGCTATTTTCCTTCTGTCTTCTTCATTTGGAGCAAATACGACAACAGGAAACGGCTTTGAGATGGATGCCATCGCCATGGCAGTATTTGGAGGAATTTCCTCTACAGGCGGTAAGGGAAATATCGCCGGCGGCGTACTTGCGGCATTTATCATTGTATGTCTCCGGGTTGGCCTGGGACAGCAGAACGTACATGCACAGGTGATCCTGCTGATTATTGGTGTACTTCTGATTGCTGCAGTTGCTCTTCCGAATATCATCGGACAGGTAAGAAGAGCAGTAAAAACAAAATAACATGAACAGGAAGGATGCTGTTTCCCTGAGAGGGAGACAGTTCCAGATAAAAACTATATTATTCCAAGGGAGGAAAACAAAATGAACAAAAAAGTTATCAGCGCGCTTCTTTGTGGAGCAATGGTTCTTGGTGCAGCAACTCCGGTCCTTGCTGAAGGTGCAGGAGAAGGACAGAAGATTGCACTTGTTGGAAAATCAGCAGGCAACGCATTCTTTGAGATCGCAGCAGCTTCCTTTAAAGAGACTGTAGAAGCAGAAGGCGGCAAGGTTGAGGTTGTATATCCGGAAACAGCAACAGCTGACGCACAGATCAAGGTTCTGGACAACCTGATTTCTCAGGATTTCGATGCTATCTGTATTGCTGCAAATGATGTAAATGCTCTTCAGGCAAAACTGACAGAGGCTATGGATGAAGGCATTAAGGTATCTTCCTTCGACTCTGCTCCAAACAAAGACAGCCGTCAGGTATTTGTAAATCAGGCTGGTACAGTAGCTGTTGGGCAGGCGCTTATGGATGCTGTTCTTGACATTGCAGGAGGCGAAGGACAGTTTGCAATCCTTTCTGCTACTTCTCAGGCAGCGAACCAGAATGCATGGATCGATGCTATGAAAAAGATCATGGAAGAAGATGACAAATATAGCAAACTGGAACTGGTAGAGGTTGCGTATGGTGATGACGAGCCGCAGAAATCTACCGACCAGACAGCCGCTCTTCTTCAGAACTATCCGGATCTGAAAGTGATCTGTGCTCCTACAACAGTAGGTATCGCAGCAGCAGCAAAATATCTTCAGGACAATGAGTCTGCATGTAAACTGACAGGTCTTGGACTTCCGTCAGAGATGCTTGAGTACACAGGTGCTGATGATGCACATTCCTGCCCGTATTTCTATCTGTGGGATATGCAGGGTCTTGGAAAACTCAGCGCTTATACAACGATGTCTCTTGTAAAAGAAGAGATCACAGGTGCTCTTGATGAGTCCTTTACAGCAGG
This sequence comes from uncultured Blautia sp., assembly GCF_902497045.1. NCBI lineage: Bacteria > Bacillati > Bacillota > Clostridia > Lachnospirales > Lachnospiraceae > Blautia > uncultured Blautia sp. Next base: position 5,312 of record NZ_CABVDF010000156.1, read on the forward strand.
TGATCTTGGTGACTTTACTATTACAGAAGCTGACGATGGCGGTACAGAGATCGTTCTTGGCGAGCCGCTTCAGTTTACACCAGAGAATATTGAAGAATACGCAGAACTGTATTAATCAAATTTATCAATAATCAATTTCTTCATTTGAATCCTTTAATATAATGTGGGAGAAGAGGGCGCTTCGGTGTCCTCTTTTCTTTGCATAAGAAAAGGGATTGTGGTAAGATGAAGGCAAAGGGAGGGACGCATATGCAGCAGGCACTTTTGGATCATCTGAAAATTATTACAGAAGAAGAACAGCGTATACTGGATGGAATGGCAGAGGTGGACAAAGGGATTTACACTTCCGGACAGGATTTTATTGTGGACAGTGCCAAAATGCTTCAGGAGGGAAAGTTGATTGCTGTGCGTACTCATACACGATTTGTACATTTTCCTTCTCACAGACATAATTTTATCGAGGTTTTGTATGTCTGTGAAGGTGCTGTGACAAATATTATCGGAGACAAAAAAGTTGTGATCAGGAAAGGAGAACTGCTTTTTCTGAATCAGTTTACCAGACATGAGATACTTCCGGCGAGAAAAGATGATATTGTGATCAATTTTATGGTGCTGCCGGAGTTTTTTGATGTGGCATATACGATGGCGGGAAACAATAATGTTCTGGCTGATTTTCTGGTAAATGTCCTGCGTCAGGATCAGGAGAGAGGCGAATATCTGCATTTTCGTGTGGCGGAGGTGCTGCAGATACAAAATCTTCTGGAAAACATGATCTATTCGCTTGTGACAGGGAAGGGAGATCAGAACCGTATCAATCAGACAACCATGGGGCTTATTTTTCTTTATCTTCTGGATTCTGTACAATATGTGGAAATGAGAGTGCCGAATCAGTACGAAAATATGATCGCGATGACGACTCTTGACTATATTGAGCAGAGGTACAGAAACGCGTCTCTGACAGAGCTCTGTGAACATCTGCATCTTCCTATGCATGTGCTCAGCAAAATGATCAAAAAAAATACAGGATTTAATTTTAAAGAGCTGCTTCAGCGGAAACGGCTGAATAAGGCAGTGGAGCTGATGTGTGAGACAGATCTTCCTGTCAGTGACGTTATTGCAGCGGTGGGATATGAAAATGGAAGTTATTTTCACAGAGTTTTTCGGGAACGCTATCATATGACGCCAAAAGCCTTTCGGGAGGCTAACAGAAAAAATGATAAGATAAGACTGAAATAATATCAAAAAAGGACATTGCAGAACACATTTCTTCGGAAATGTATTCGGTAATGTCCTTTTTGGAAGATTTTACTTTATCTTTGGCAATGGGAAAAAGAAGTGTTCCCGGTATGCGGAAACAGAAATACACAGAATTTTGCACGTTCCGCAGAAATTATATAAAATATCTTTGGTGCTTCTTTT
>NZ_CABVDF010000157.1:0-6724 GCF_902497045.1 uncultured Blautia sp.
TATACAACACTTTAAAGGGCGTTGACAAGCCAGTCAGCCCTTTTTCTAATTTTTTTATTCATCTCTTCCGGTCTCCCTTACAGGAGACCGGAGGAGATATTTTCTTAACTTTCCTGTATATCGAAAAAATTACATCATCGGATCCAGTCCAAGTGCCGGATGTCCTTTTTCTGTAAGGAATGCAACCAGTGTCTCCGGATCTTCTGCTACAGTCTCATCACCGATCATATCTGTGAAGTTGTCAATTCCATAAAGCTCTTTTGCAGTCTTATTCAGACGCTCTGCAACAAACTCTTTCAGTTCCTTCGGCATCCATACGATACGCTCGATACCGCCCTCAGCCTTCATGAATTTCTTGGAAGAGATAAAGTGTTTACCATGTCCCATAAAGCCTGGTGTCTGAACACCGCCGCCTGTCATGGAAGCCATCTCAGGGAAGGTCATTCCAAGAGGAGTCATGCCTGCATACTCACGGTTTGCAATAACTACACCGTTGGAGAACGGCTCGATACCACAGATACACTCGAAGCATCCGCAGGAAGTCATCGGATCCTGCATAATGGAGTACAGAGTAACATGCTCAAGAGCGCCCTGAGAGAATTTCTGTACTGCCTCATCAACATCTTCATATGCACCAAGGTTTTCGTCGATCGGTCTTTCTTTTGTGATCACCTGACATGGACCAGCCGGGTCAAGCTCGTTGGTAGCTTTTGCATCCAGCCATGAAACCGCACCGCAAAGTCCAAGTCTCTCCGGTGTTACCACACATACATGGCTTGGTGAGAATGCCTGGCAGAGGATACAGCTATAGTAAACATCTACAGACTCATCAGTCAAGTTGTCAAGACGCTCATCACGTTTTTCAAATGTCGGGATAGCGATCTCATGACGTACTCTTGAACATTCAGCCGGATCTGTATAGATCACAACCTCACATTTATCTACTACTGCGTCAAACTCATTTTTAACCTGGGAGTAAAGAACCTCACCAAGATGTTTGATACGGAAACCAGCGTTAAATGCATCAATGCTGATACGGATACGCTGCATATCTCTCTGTCCTGTATGGTATACACCCTCGATGCAGTTGATGTAGTTATGGAACTTACGCTCGATAACCGGTTCAAAGTCAGCCTGCATGTTCTTGCCTGCAACTTTAACAACATATGCGATACTGTTCTTGCTTCCAAGTTCCATCTCATCAGCTTCCGGTCCGATCACTGTAATCTTATGATCTTCGATCTCACTTGCATCACATGTCTGTACAAGCTCGGCACAGTCTACACGGGAACCGTCAAACTCTACCTGCATGTCTTTACGACGGATGATCTCACCCTCGAATGCAGATGCAAACGCAACAGGAATGTCGATATTTGTAATCTTAATCTTGATATCGCGTGCTTCCAGAGAAGTTGCGTTCCATTTGGAAACATCTGTCTGGCAGATCAGGCTCTTCGGAACTCTTGCAACGTCTTCCTGGTTTGTGATAACCGGGAATCCAAGAGCGATAGCGCCTGCTCCACATGCAACGATAACGTCATTGAGCGGTGCAAATGCATTTACAAATGCAGGTACACGTTTCATGGTGTATTCCATAAGTGTTGCAGCATCGCCTGGTTTTACGTTACCAAAGATCAAAGCTGCACGAAGTGCTACGGAAACTACGTGAATTACTGCTGTAACATCTTTTCCAAGCGGAATCACACGTACATTTGCGCCTGTCTTGTAGTTGATCTCAGCAAGCTGGTCAATCACATCGCCTACCAGTGTTACCAGAATACCCTGTGCCTGATAGGATTTTACAAGAGCTGCTGCTTCTTCCGGAGAAGCTGCTTTTCCAAGAATAACTGCTACACCCGGGATGTCGCCTGTAACAAGCGGAACACCAAGTTCACGGATCACTGCATCTGCAAGATGTCCGTAGCATGGCTCCTCGTAAGGAACTGCTCCATCCAGATATTTCAGAACTTCGATAAACTCAGCGCAAAGTGCTGTAGCCACACCTGACATAAATACGTCATGTGTTCTTTTTTCTCTTGTCATAAGAGTTTTTACAACGCCAAGAGCTTCTTTTAACTCTGCAAGAGTGCCAACTTTTGTTCCTGTTACTGCATAGTAGCAGGGAAGAGAATATGCTGTATTCGGGAAGCTGACAGCTTTGTCTGCTCCGTGTGTTGCAATTGCCTGGTCAATGGCGCTCTCAGTGAGTCCATATACGGCATCATTTCCCGCGAAAACGCTTTCAAATAAAGTCACTGTTATACCTCCTAATTTAACGATCACTGACGATCAATCTTATCTTTGATGCTTCTGATCTCACCGGTGACGGTTTCACTGAAGTCATAAGGGGATTTGCCCTGTCTGTCAGCATCGATCACCTCTGTATTATAGTGGATCATACCTAAAAGATCTTCCTGTGGAATCCGTCCGAGGATAAAAGCTTCATCCTCCTCGTTGCGAACCTTATTGGCCACAACCTTAACCTGGGCTACTCCCAGATCTTTTGCCAGACGCTTTACATTTTTGTATGTCTGTACACTTCTTGCTCCAGGCTCGATCACAACAATAAAGGCATCTACTCCTTCCGTTGTTCCTCTGCCCAGATGTTCAAGGCCTGCCTCCATATCAAGGATTACTACATCCTCTCTTCTGAGGACCATATTGCTGATGATGCGCTTCAGCATCACATGTTCCGGACACACACATCCGCCGCCGCCTGTCTCAACAGTTCCAAGGACCAGCAGTCTGACTCCGTTGCAGACCTTTCCGTATTTCTCCGGAATATCGTCTACTTTTGGATTCAGATGGTAAAACTGATTGTCTGCCGATGCACCGGTCCGTTCTTCTACCAGTTTCCTCATTTTTGAAATGGGAGTTATGGAGTCCAGTGTTTCCTCATCAAAACCAAGAGCAAGTCCCAGATTTGCATCAGGATCCACGTCTGCTGCAAGGACAGGTCTTCCCTCCTCTGCATATAAACGGGCCAGCGTAGCCGCAAATGTAGTTTTTCCCACGCCGCCTTTGCCTGTAACTGCTATTTTCATTTTACGTCATCCACCTTTGTCATAATTTCTGCACAGTTATCTGTATTTATCAGATTCCCAGTGCTGTTCTCTTTTCTTCAATTCTTTCGATCATCAGGTCAACTAATTTATCGATATCTGTTTCAACTGTGAAAGCAGCGTCAACCCATTTTCTGGTTCCCTCTGTAAGGATTTCTGCCATCTGATCAGAGCCGGAAACGTATGGATCTACACCAAGGAATGTATCAATACCTGTACCGATTACATAGTTACCGATAGATACTGCTTTTTCAGACATCCACTCTGGAGCACATCCTACAACCGGAAGCTGATGGATCTGAAGTCCGGCATCTTTTGCAAGTTCTGCAGCAAGAATCATCATACGGGAGATATCTACGCAGGATCCCATGTGAAGTACCGGCGGGATATCAGCCAGCTCACAGACACGTTTCAGACCAGCGCCGCAGAGATCTTTTGCAGATTTATCCATAAGACCAGCTTTTGCAGCTGCCTGTGCAGAACATCCGGATGCAATGATCACGATATCGTTTGCAATACATTTCTTCATCAGCTCGATATGTGCGTAGTCAGGACGTACTTTCGGGTTGTTACATCCAACCATGGCAACAGCACCACGGATAACACCGGATGTGATACACTCAAGAAGCGGTTTGGTTGTTCCAAGCTCGTCAACCTGAGAGTTTGTAACGCCGTCCAGAGTTTTTACGATTGCTTCTACGGAATAACCAACAGTAGCTTTCTGTTTCAGCTGCGGGATATGTACAAGTTCCGGTTTTCTGTTCTTGAAGTTGTCAATAGCAAGCTTAACGATTGCTTTTGCGTTTTCTCCTGCTGTTTCCGCATCAAATCTGATAAAATCAGAATCCGGCATCTGAGCGATCGGAGAGGTTGTAATAAATTTAGTATGGAAGCATTTGCTCAGTGGTCCTAATGCAGGGAAGATACACTGAACGTCTACTACGATAGCTTCACATGCACCTGTGAGAACTACGTTCTCCTGCTGCAGGAAGTTACCTGCCATCGGAATTCCACGGCGCATAGCAACTTCATTGGAAGTACAGCAGACACCGGATACGGTGATTCCTTTTGCTCCAACAGATTTTGCATAGTCGATCATTTCCTTGCTGTCTGCATACTCGCAGATCATCTCAGAAAGACTCGGGTCATGTCCGTGAACTACGATGTTTACGTTTTCCTCAACCATAACACCAAGGTTTGCTTCAGTGTCGATTGGCTTCGGTGTTCCAAAAAGAACGTCAGAGAATTCTGTTCCCATCATGGAACCGCCCCATCCATCGCCAAGGCCGCAGCGGATAGACTGTTTTACAAGTGCTTCCGGAAGAGAAGAACATCCCATATGTGTCATATGTAAGGAAGAAGAAACCTCACGGTCGATCGCACGTGGTGCAAGCTCGTTTTCGATAAGTTTTTCTTTCTGTCCTTCCGGCATTCTGTCAAGGAATCTCTGATATCCAAAAGGCTTACCATATTCCATAAGACCAACCTCTGCAACCTCATGTGCAAGGTCATAGATATCTTTGCCTTCTGTTTCGATATCCCATTCTTTTGCAATACGGATCAGTTTCTCCGGATCCTTTACCTTGTAGTTTCCGTCTGCTGCTGTGCAGTGCAGAGTGTGGCAGATTTCACGACCGTGGTCAGAGTGTGCAGATGCTCCTCCAGCTGTGAATTTCAGGTAGTTACGTCCTACGATACCATGTGCATCACATCCGCAGATTCCTCTTGGAGCTTTTGCTGTGATACGGCATGGTCCCATGGAACAGATACGGCAGCAAATACCCTTTTCACCGAATTTACAGTGTGGGCTCTGGTTTTTTACACGCATCTGCCAGGAATCCGCGCCAACTTTGGCTCCGGTCTCTAACAGTCTGTTGGTGGCAGCTTCAAATTCTTCCACTGTCGTTAATTTGAATTCACTCATTATAGACCTCCTTTAATGATACATGATACTTCATGTATATTTTTCTTTCCTTGTATTTTTTAATAAACCATGGAACAGAACCCATCCCCGCCCATGGGTTATTTCATGTAAAAAGCAACCAGGGCTTCTCCTCCCCGGCACAACATCTCTGCTCACCGGGAGCAGAGACGTACAATATATTACAGTTCCAGGTTATCCACAATTTTGCGAAGCGCCTGTTTCACAGGATTATCCTCCGGAAGCGATGCTGTGGGGCGTCCCTCGCAGTCATATTCATAAACCGCCTCATCCTGAGGAACCACACCCAGAAGCTTCAGTCCCTGATTTTCAATCTCTTCCATAACTCCCGGATTCAATTCTCCCTTAGGAGCCCGATTGACGATCAGACCTACCGTAGCCGGATGCATATTACATTCCTCGATCAGCTTGGCAATTCTTCCTACCGCCTGAATTCCTCGTCTGGAACAGTCGCTTACCAGAATTGCTGTCTGCATTCCCGGAAGAACACCGCGGCTGATATGTTCCATTCCAGCTTCATTATCTACCACAAAATAAGGATAATTGTTCTGATATTTTGCAAGCTGTGCCTGCAGAAGTCCATTTACATAGCAGTAGCATCCCTTGCCCTGTGTTCTGCCCATAACAAGCAGATCGAAATCATCATCTTCAATCAATGCGTCCTCGAATCTGAGTTCTGCATAATCTGCCTTGGACATTCCTGTGGGAATCGGGCTTTTTGCCGCAAGCTCTGCCTGAGCGATCTCTTCACGGACATCGCCTAAGGTAGTATCCACTTTCACGCCAAGAACTTCATTCAAATTGGAATTCGCATCCGCATCTACTGCAAGAACCGGTCCCTTGCCCTTCTCACAGAGATACTGGATCAGCATTCCGCATAAGGTTGTCTTTCCTACGCCGCCTTTACCTGCAACGGCAATCACATGTGCCATATAATAGCTGCCTCCTGATTTCTGTCAAAATTAAATCTGCGCTGTCTTATTCACAGCTGAGTTTCACAATACTGTTGGCCAGATCCACCATAAGGATCTTTCCTTCTACAATTCTTTCATCACCCATGATGTCGCGAAGAATCACCTTTTCCCCATCCACATCAATACGGCTTACATTTTTAAAGATCACGGAATCATCGCTGTTTTTATATACAGTTGCAAGACACATATCTGTTACCTCCTGATGTCAGTTTTTACTTCAGTTCTTCTTTTACAAGCGTCAGGGCAAGTCCCAGACGCATATTGCTTTTCTGGAAATCCGCAACTGCGTCTCTGATAGCCTTTGCAGATGCATTCAGTCCCATTTTGTCCAGATTGTCTGCCATCTGGTCAAGCTCCTGAGCATGGTGCTCATTATGCTGAAGCATATAGGTAAGAAGAGCTACTGTTTCCTTTCCGCAGTCTCCCCCCTGGCAGCTGCCGCAATGTTCATGTGTATGATTCTGGCACTCTCCCTCATGAGAATGGACGTGTTCTCCGCCTGCCTCATGAGTATGCGCATGAGAATGTGTCACCCCGTCTGCATGTGTATGCTCATGGGTATGTTCGTGTGTATGTTCATGTCCATGCTGGATCAGATTACCGTTTTCGTCTTTGATAAGATGCATTTTTACTCCTTTCTCAATTGCTTTATAGCATAGAACAGAGCCTTCACTTTTTAAAAAAGTGCAGACTTCTGACAAGAATTTATCAATTACATATATTATACATCTTTCCCTGTAGATAAG
>NZ_CABVDF010000158.1:0-6708 GCF_902497045.1 uncultured Blautia sp.
GATTTCATATCGCCGCCATTGAGTTTCAGCTTGTAGGTGATGCTGGAGTGGCGGAGAGAATGGAACACAACATGAGGCAGTCCGTTTTCTTTGATAAGTTTATTGAAAGCACGGTTAATCACCTGACTTTCCATCGGACGGCCATTGCTGGAGCAAAAGACCAGGTTATTGTCGATGTATTCATCTCCAAACAGATCCATCAGCTCATCAATTTCTTTTTTTCTCTCTACCAGCATATAGGCAACTGTTTTCGGCAGGTACACGCGGCGAATACTGGTTTTGGTTTTAGGCTCTTTCAGGACCAGAGCAGTATGGGTACTGGCTATGCAAGGTGGAAACTTCTTAATAACACCTTTGTCGCTCAAATCGTCCAATGCACCTCGTGTAACCCGTTGCAGCTCTTTGTTGACGAATATATAAGCTGAACCATTTTCTATGCTCTGTGGTGCAATATCAATGCAGTCCCAGGTAAGGCCCAGCATTTCACCAATGCGTAAAGAGCAGGAGAACGCCAGATTTAAGGCAAGGGAGAGGATAGGATCATCACAGACTTCCATAGCCTTGCTCAGCGTTTCGGCAGTCCATATATCCCGTTCTTTATGTTCTTCTTTGGGAAGTGTCGCATTCAGGACAGGGTTACGGCTGATTAGTTCCCAACGCACCGCCTGATTAAAGGCACTGCGAAGTAGCTTGTGAATTTCTCTTACTGTATGCGGGGTCAGATATTCGCTTGTGGGTTTGCGGTTGTTGACGCTTACCGTTTTCACAGAGAGCAGATCGCGGTAATACTTATCCATCATCCTTGGAGTGATGTCGGATAGTAACATATCTCCGATAATAGGAGTTATGTAGTTTCTCGCCAGACCACGGCGGCTTTCATATGTTGACATTGCCCAGGTATTTACACCATAGATGGACATATATTCATCGAGCAGATCGTTCAGGGTCTTTGCCGTAGGAATAAAGAAGGTTCCAGAGTCCTGCTCATACTCAATTTGCTTTTTTCGTTTTTTTGCTTCTGCATTTGTGCTGAAGGTTTCCCAACGCTGTCTGCGTTTTCCGTTTTCATCTGTGTAATCATACACCACAGAATATTTGCTTTTACGCTTCACGATAGATGCCATTTTCATTGCTCCTTTCTGAGATTTTCACATAATGAGTTTGCTTTTGATACCAGGCTTCAAAACTGCTGGTAATGATACGAATTCTTCGATCAATCAAGGTCGTCTCAAAATAGCCCCTTTTAACAAGGTCATAAGCTGTGCCAGATTTCAGCCCCAAAAGATCCGCCATTTCCGGAACTGACATCGTAGTATGCCTCCATTTCTCTCCGGGCGGTGTACCATCCACTTTTTTATAGTGGAACTGGCCGGCATACCAATCTTCAAAGCTATCCAGCATAACTCTCATTCGTCCGGCCACTTGAATTGTTTTGAAATAGTTCTTTTTAACCAACCAGTAGGATTCTACTTTACCAAGCCCAAGCATTTTGCCCATCTCTGGTACAGACATACTGGTCTTTACTCTTTGTTTCTGCATGGCTTTTGCCTCCTCTATAAAGTTTTTCTTGCTATGGCCTCATTGTAAGAGAAAGCAGAAAAAAAGTTAAGGATGTCGATTTGGAGATCGGCATCCTTGACAAATCATTCATCTGTGTGATCCAGCCAGTCATCAAAGCTCTTTTTGGAAATGCGGATATGACCGCCGACTCTGACGCTGTGGAATACACCTTGTTTTACCAGATTATATGCTGTGGGACGACTGATACCCAGAATGTCCTGAATCTCATCGACCGTATAGGTTCTTTTGTCATAGCTGACAGGATTTTGTTCATTAAAGCGGTTCAATTCCGCAATTCTTGCTTCAAACATAAAAACGCCTCCTTTATCCGGTAAGTGGCCTTACGGAGCCTCCATTTCCTCCGGAATATGAATATCTAAACTAACTTGCAGAGCATCATCAATCGCTCTCATTTCTTCGCGAGATACGCGCCCAATGTACGATAAAACACGCCTTTTATCAATCGTTTTAATTTGCTCCAGCAGAACAACAGATTTCAGTCCAAGCTCTGGAACGCTCTCCAGTGCATAGTGTGTGGGCAGCTCCTTTTTCTTAATCCATTTACTGGTGAGCGGAGCTACGATCAAAGTGGGGCAGAAAAAATTCCCCACATTGTTTTGAAGAACCAGGACAGGACGGGTGCCGCCTTGCTCTGATCCAAAATAAGGATTCAAATTGGCATAATATAAATCCCCACGCTTATAAATCCAATCTTCTTTCATGTTCATCCTCCTATGTTTTGAGATTTGATTATGTAAGAAGGAGGCTCTGCAAATTACAGAGTCTCCTTCAATTTAGCGCCTGTTTTATCCCTTACTTGTCCACGACACCCCAGGGACTTGGGTAATCATTAAGCCGCAGGTGGCTGGCCTGCTTCTCAGGAGTTTCACCTCCACTTCGTTTGGTCTTACCCATGGCCTGCGACGGTTATTATCACGCTCGGACTATGGCTGTAAGAGAGCTTTCCTCCTTGTTATGCCATGACCGGATGCCATCCGATGTATTCCAGCCTGATATATTTCTGATAAACCGAAAACTCATCTATACAGCAAAAATGGGTTGGCCTGTTATGCGAGTGGCAGCTCTCAGAAAATATACCGCTGATGTAGCGGCTATTACGCCCAAAGAGGATCAAACTTAATGATTCGTATATGAGGTTGTCAAGGTGCAAGTGAAAGGATTTCCCTCTCACTTGCTACTGCCACTTTTTTAGAAAATCGCAACCAACTTTTTTATTTTTTCTTCAATTTTTTTCAATCGCTTATCTGCGGCTTGCCGAGTAATACCATATCGTTGGGCTAAACAAGTTGCATTTGGTATTTTCATTTCATAATAGGACAATATAAAATCTCGTTCTGCTGGACTCAGTTTCAATAGAGCTTGGTGTAAATCCTCAAGAAGTAAATTCTGAATAGCTTGTTCCGCAGTATCAACAGATTCATCCACAAACAAATCTGTATCCTGATAACCTTCCTCTGTGCCGTCACGATCTCCCACATGAGAAGCCGGGAATATAGAGCGACTTTTCTCATGTTCCTGGAGATAGCGGCTGTGGCGGTCCTCCTGTTGGTATTTTTCAAAATCTTTGCGAGAACATTCCATGATAATGCGGTCATCTTCATCACGGAACATTTTGACTGTTTCAACAAAAAAGCGCCCAGTAAAGCAACCATTGCGGCGTGCCTTACTGAACGCTGAAAAACTGATTTCCTCCCATTCCTGTGGGCTGTTATTTTTCCAAATGAATACTCTCGTCATATCCTTTCCTCCGTTCAAATTCTTGGTAGTCAGCGAATTTGAACGGTGTCATGGATATTTTGCTATGTACGCCTCCCAGCGCATACCGGCCTCCTAATACCGGGCAAAGAAAAAGGCCGGAAGTGTTTTCACCTCCAGCCATGTTCCTGCCGCCATATTGCAGCAGGAATGAAAAAAGCCCGGTTAATGCCGGGCCTTATGTAGAAAAGTATTCAATTTAGCGCATTCCTGCCACTATAACAAGTATAGCAGGTCGGAAGTCGGAAGGGAGTAGGGATTAGGTCGGGGATTTGTCGGGATTTAGTCGGGATTTAGTCGGGATTTAGTCGGGGCAGCTCCTCCAGGACTTCTGGAATAGAATATCCAAACAAGCAAACAGAAAATAAATAGATGGCTTCTCGTTTTCGGTCATAAAAGACACTGCGCTCTATATTTAGTTCTTCCAGCAATTCTTTCTCTGTACTGTTGAACCGATAGATAAATTGCTTAGTCAAAATTTCATAGTAAAGTTCTCCTCGATCCGGATACCGTTTCAGACGAAGGAGTGCACGGTCAATAATATTGACCAACATTTGATTTTGAACAAGGCAGCAAACTTTTTCTTCAAAGGCTTGCAGTTCAATATCTGGTGCAAAATTTTCAAGATAGCAGAGGCCAGACTCTATATCTTGTTCTCCCATAATCCAAGCAGTTTCTTGTAATTCTTCTGCCCGTTCACTCAGAACCCAGACTACATCACGGTAAATCTTTAGAATCAGCTTACTTCTATGAAACGCAGCGTCGCTGTTAAGCCCCAAAGCTGTTAGCCTGCTGTTACATTTTTGGATTGTTGTGCTTTCTTTTCTCATAGAACATCCCTCCTTGTTCGCAATATTGCGAACATATTAGGTACAAAATAGCATAGCAGAGGAGCGTGAGAGAGGGCAGTGCCTCTCTCTATTCCCCCATTTGGTTATATCAGGTTTCTGGATTTTAGACGAATCTGCATTGCTTGCTTGGAAACCTCAAAAATATTTGCCATTTCAGCAATGAGCTGTTCATCTGTCCGGCCTATTCTAAGCCGGTAAAAACATTTTTTGATCTGCGGTAAAGGCATTAGCAGAGCAGAGGCCAGAGTATCCGCCTGACGCTCAATTATGCCATGACTTTCGTCGGAAGAAACATTTCCGTTATAAGCAGCAACATCTCCAGTACCAGAGTACAACTTCTTATGTAGTACCCAATGAGCCAGCTCATGGGCACAGGTAAAACGGAGCCGCCCTAATTTTGATGGATCACAAAGCCGTTCATCAATTAAGATTGTACCAGCTCTTACTGCAATCATTCGATACTGTCTCTGTATCTGGTCATATAAAACAACGGCACCATCATCGAAAATTGTTTCCCCTAATATCTTGGGGTTTTTTCTTAGTGTATGAAACTCCAGGATTAGATCAAACTTTGTCTCGATAATGGTTTCGATTGGCACAGAACATGGTTGCCCGGATAGCAGAGAGGGATCATATTCCATCAGGATTTTTCGCCCTACCGCCTCGATTGCTTCTGTACGGATTTGTGGAATTGACAAAGCTATCCCCCCTATCGTTTACGCTCCTTTAGCATTTTCATAAATGTCTGCCATTCTTCATCGGTAGCGTCTACTTCTTTTGCCACACGCAAGGCTGCCCGAACAATATCTTTTTCCATGATATAGTCTGGCAAATCAGCAGATACTGTATTGCGTGATTTTGCAGCCAGATCCAAAAGCAACTCATATTCTGATTTATCCAAATTCAGAAAGGCGGAGATGCGTTCCACAAAATCTCCATTGGGTGCAGGACGGCGGCTTTGTTCAATATCACACAGATAGCCGTAAGCAATATTCAAATGCTTGGCTGTATCGCGTAAATTGAATTTGTGCGCCTTGCGTTTCTCGGCTATAAATGATCCAAAAGTTATATTGCCCACAGCATTCACCTCTCATTTGTTCGACGAACTGCGAACATCTTGCTTATATTGTATATCGAACATCTGTTCACTTCAAGGATAAAAATTTCATTTGAAAAGAGGTGTTAAAAATCAATAACACCTCTTTTGCGCTATATAAATTCCTGAGCGATTTGCTGCATTTCCGTAATGCACTCTTTGGGAGAGAGAATTTTTATTTTCCCTTTGAATTTGAATATCCAGCCATAAAAAGTTCCACTGGGGTTCACTTCAATTTTGGCTGTGAAGTGTGTATCATCATACCTATCAACAGCAGCATCTTCTCCATAATGATCTATGATTACTCTCATCAATTCGTTTTCACATAGAAGGGTTACTTCCTTCGATGACTCCGATGTAAACATATCAACCATTTTATTTGTATAGGAGGCTACATCAAATCCCTCTATCGGCATAAAGCAAGTTTCAAGATTTTCTACACTTGTTAGCCGATCTACACGGAAGTGAGCAATCTTCTGATGCTTCAGAGAAAATCCAATCAAATAGTAATGGTCATTTTTCCATTCAAGCGCATAGGGATTTACGACATAATAATATCCATCGTGCTTTAAGATTTTCTTTTTTTCCTGAGTATATTCATAGTATTGGAACCGAATTTGCTGATGGTTTCCAATCGCTGTTTGGATATTATCAATGATATAGTAAACCTTTTCATTATGCGGTTTGACACGGCTGGATAAAGCAGCAAATTTTTGAAGCTGTTCTGCCTGATGTGTGCTGGTCAGACGGCATAATTTCTGTACCAGTTCCTCGGATTTCTTGGCAGAAATGATCTTCGAGGATGCTACTGCGTCTGTCAGCATTTTCAGTTCAGGATACTCAAACGGTCGGCTTCCCATAAAATATTGGTTTTGGGTACTCTTGACCACCACAATATCAATCCCTGCATCGATCAGCGCATTGGTATCTGCGTAAACAGTCTGCCGCACTGCCTGAATTCCTTTTCCATTCAGATGGGCAATGATGTCAGATACTGTGGCGGGATGGTTTTCATCGGTCCTCTCATAGAGAAACCGGAGTAATTCCAGTATCCGCATATTTGTTGAATTCTGCATACTTCACCTCCTCGATTCTTAAAATGGCCTATTTTGTATGGTGTCCAGCCCCAAAGACCAGAAGCAGGGCGACAGCACAGAGAAGCAGGCCGATCCAATTTCGATCTATAATCAGCTTGATCACCGCCACAAGCAGAAGTCCGCCTGCCAGGAGCACAACGCCATTCATTCAGCGTCCTCCCGAAGCATAGTTTCCCATGTTGATGTCCAGCACCCCTCTGGGCGGCTGGATCAGGGAGTCCTCATACTGGCACTTCCACTGGACCTCCCGGCACATCTGGCTATCCGCCACGCCGTCTATGGTTTCCCCATCCTGAATGGGGTTATCATGCTCCAGAATATAGGACGC
>NZ_CABVDF010000159.1:0-6660 GCF_902497045.1 uncultured Blautia sp.
ATGTACAATATGAGAGAATAAGAAATCAGGATTAATTTTTTTCGTTGCTGCAAAGGTTGTGGACAGAACCTTTTACAGCAGAATATGATAAGAAAAATTACAGCAGAAAGTGCTTTTATGGTATAATCGTTACACAAAAGAAAAAATGTAATTTTGACCGAAATAAAAATCGGGCAAGGGGGACTATGCTTTGAAAAAAAGAAAAAATCCGGGTTCTTGCGGAAATGACCGCCCAAGAAGTCCTGCTGTGGAAAACAGGATCAAAGAGAGAAATCGAAGAGTTATTATGACAGTTTCTGTTTTTCTGTTTTCGGCAGCAGGGATTTTTCTGCAGAGAGAACGCAGACAATGGCAGTTCCAGGAAACCACTGTGGCTCCGAAGGCTATAGTCGTAGAAGTAACTCCCGTAGAAAAAACACGGGAGGAGAAGCTCTGGGAGCAGATAAATAAAAACAGAGAAAAATACCCGGCGGATTTTCTGAATATACTGAAACGGAATACGGAAGTTCTGGATTTTGCAGTGAACTGTCTGACTGCGCCGGCGGAACCATCAGGAGGCATCACTCTTTCTGAAAGCAGGAGAAAAGTGCCGCTTTTTGTACAGTGGGACAAACGATGGGGATATGTTCCTTACGGACAGTCAAACATAGGAATATCAGGATGCGGACCAACCTGTCTTTCTATGGTTCTTTACAGCATCACCCGGGATAAAAGCCTTACTCCGGACCGACTGGCAGAGCGGGCGATGGAAGAGGGGTATTATGTGGAAGGTGAGGGAACTTCCTGGCTGTTTATGGAGGATATGGCAAAAGAATACGGAGTTCAGGCAACTCAGTTTGCCTATATGAGCCTGCCAGAAATGGAAAGAGAGCTGGATAAAGGAAAGCTGATCATCTGCGCCATGGGACCGGGGGATTTTACGGACAACGGGCATTTTATCGTGGTGCGGGGACATACCGGAAGCCAGATGATCATTAACGATCCTTTCAGCAGGAGCAACAGCGGAAAAAAATGGGAGTATGACAGACTGGAGCCTCAGATAGAGAAATGCTGGGTATATGGAAAATAAAAATTTATAAAGGAGAAAAGGAGAGGAAATATGCTGGAAATATATAAGACTGTGCTGGAGGGGGGCACAGGGGAAATTGTGGAAAAAAAATCCAGATTTATCGCAACTGTGCGTCCGGTTAAAAGCGAAGAGGAAGCATTGGCTTTTCTGGAAGAAATGAAGAAGAAATACTGGGATGCAAGACATAACTGTTTTGTCTATTCAGTTGGTCTGAATCGGGAATATACCCGCTGCAGTGATGACGGAGAACCTTCCGGAACGGCAGGGCGCCCTATGCTGGATGTGATCCTTGGAGAGGATATTTACAATGTGGCAGTGGTGGTCACCCGATATTTTGGAGGGGTTCTTCTGGGCACCGGAGGGCTTGTCCGTGCTTATTCAAAGGCAGTACAGGAAGGCCTTGCAGCCAGCCGTATCATTGAAAAACGCCGGGGAATATCTATGAAAGTAACCACAGATTATACAGGAATCGGAAAAATCCAGTATATTGCAGGAGAAAGAAGTATTCCGATCCTGAACAGTGAGTATACGGATAAGGTGGTTCTGGAGCTTCTGATCCCGTCGGATGAAACAGAGGCTGTTCAGAAGGCTGTTACAGAAGGAACCAATGGAAGAGCCCGGATGGAAAAAGACAGGGAACTGTATTTTGCTGTTCTGGACGGAGAGGTTATGACTTTTGAAGATTAGCAGATTACAAAACAAATAATTGCCGCAAAAAAGCCGGTACAGTTTCCCTACATATAAGGGAAATGTACCGGCTTTGCTCTGCAGTGCTTATCTGTCAGCGGATCAGCATTTCTCTGGTTCCGGGTAATCCACACCAAAGGTTTCTACAGTTACAGTTTTCATTACCTGATCGTCAAGAGGTCTGTCGCTGTAATCAGTATCTTCCTCTGCAATGCGGTTTACCACATCCATTCCTTCTGTAATCTTGCCAAAAGCAGCATAGTTTCCGTCAAGGTGAGGAGCTGCTTTGTGCATGATGAAGAACTGGCTTCCGCCTGAGTTTGGATGCATGGCTCTTGCCATGGAGAGAACTCCCGGTGTATGTGCAAGATCGTTGGCAACACCATTCTGCGCGAACTCACCCTTGATACTGTAGCCAGGGCCTCCCATTCCGGTTCCGTCCGGACATCCGCCCTGGATCATGAAGCCGTTGATCACACGGTGGAAGATCAGTCCGTCATAAAAGCCCTTTTTTACCAGGCTGATAAAATTGTTTACTGTGTTGGGAGCGACCTCCGGATAAAGTTCTGCTTTCATTACATCACCGTTTTCCATGGTGATGGTTACAACTGGATTTGCCATAGTTTTATCTCCTTTTACGAAAAGTATTGTTTTTCTCTGTTTGCTCTATTATAATATGCAAAGAACAATTTCGCAAGGAATAAGTAAAAGAACGGAAATCATAACGGTTTATAAAATAATCGGGAATGTTTATGGAAAGGTGCAGAAATGGTAATAGAAACAAGGAGTCCGCAGGAGACTTTTGAATTAGGAAAAAAAATCGGAGAGACAGCGAAGCCGGGGCAGGTATATACATTGAATGGTGATCTTGGCGTAGGAAAAACAGTATTCACTCAGGGAGTGGCAGTTGGTCTTGGCATTACAGAGGCGGTCAGCAGCCCTACTTTTACCATTGTCCAGGTATATGAGGAAGGACGTCTGCCTTTTTATCATTTTGATGTATACCGTATCGGAGATATTGAGGAAATGGAAGAAATCGGCTACGACGATTATTTTTTCGGTGAAGGAATCTGCCTCATAGAATGGGCAGAGCTGATTCGTGATATTCTTCCGGCAAAAAGAATTTCTGTTACCATCGAAAAGGATCTGGACCAGGGCTTTGATTACCGCCGGATCACCATTGAAGAGATTGAAGAAAGGTAGGGAGAAAAAATGAAAATATTAGGTCTGGACAGTTCCGGTATTGTAGCGTCTGTTGCAGTTGTAGAAGACGATACCATGATCGCAGAATATTCGGTAAACTATAAAAAAACACATTCGCAGACACTTCTTCCCATGTTGGATGAAGTGGCAAAAATGACAGAGCTGGATCTGAATACTATTGACGCCATTGCCGTGGCAGGCGGTCCCGGTTCTTTTACCGGGCTCCGTATCGGTTCAGCAACAGCCAAGGGGCTGGGACTTGCTCTGGAAAAACCGCTGATCAGCGTTCCTACGGTAGAAGCACTGGCTTTTAATCTTTATGATGTACAGGGACTGATCTGCCCGATTATGGATGCAAGAAGAAACCAGGTGTATACGGGCATTTATCGTTTTGAGGATCATAAGCTTCAGGTGGTGGAAGAGCAGATGGCAGTGCCGGTTGGGGAACTTCTGGAAAAACTGAACGGATACGGGCAGCAGGTGACTTTTCTGGGAGACGGTGTTCCGGTGTTCCGTGAAACTATTCTGGAAAAAGCGGAGTTCTCCTGTTCTTTTGCACCGGCTCATGTAAACAGGCAGAGAGCGGCTGCTGTGGCGGCTCTGGGACTGGTATATTATCAGGAAGGAAGATATGAGACTGCCCGGGAGCACATGCCGGATTATCTCCGTGTTTCTCAGGCAGAAAGAGAGCGGGCAGAAAGAGAAAAAGCCCGTCAGCAGGCAGAAAGCGGGGAAGCAGTACAATGACTTTTCGGGAAATGCTGGTGGAGGATCTGGATCAGGTTATGGATATCGAAGAAGCTCTTTTTTCGGTACCGTGGACAAGGGAAGGATTTCTTACCTATCTAATGAAAAAAGACACCATGTTTTTTGTAGTGGAGGAAAAAGATCAGATTCTTGGCTACTGCAGCATGATGACTGTGCTGGATGAGGGAGATATCCTGAATGTGGCGGTCAAAAAAGACCGCCAGAAAGAAGGAATCGGTCAGTTCCTTGTGGACAGCATCCTTCGTCTGGCAGAGATGCAGGGGATAAAGTTGGTCCATCTGGAGGTTCGTGAGGGAAACGGAACCGCCAGACGGCTTTATGAAAGACTGGGCTTTAAAGAGGACGGACTCCGTAAGAATTATTACGAGAATCCGGTGGAAAACGCAGTGCTGATGACAAAGGCAATGTAGATAACTTTGCCAGAATAAGAAATACAGCAGCAGCAAAACTGAACAGGATTCCAATGGATTTACCGGGCGCATGAAATCGGATTACGATTTCATGCGTTCCTTTTTTTACAGGAAACCCCAGAAAACCTTTGTTGACCATCCGGGGAGTTTCTTTCTTGCCGTCCACAAGAATCTGATATCCTTTGGAATAAGAAAAGGAAGTAACGAAATATCCGTCTCCGCTCATAGCTATGGAACCGTGAAGAAGTTCTTTTTCTTTTACAGCAGAAGGCCGGAAGGGCTGTATATCCGGATGTGCGAGAGCGGAAAAAGGCAGGGTAAATGCCTGGATATTGTGGATTTTGTAATCACCCTGGGAGAAGTGGATATCCAGAGTTTTTAACGGTTCGTTTCCGGATAAAATCCAGGTAAAGGTTTCATTACGGTTTGGGTAGGGTGCGTCAGAACCGGAAAGACGATTCCGTATTCCGTTTATGGTAATGTCGATATCCTTTTTTCCGTTGTAGGAAATATCACAGGACAGCAGAAGAATCTGATGCTCCAGAACAGCAGGAAGATGTTTGGTGACGGTAAGAGCCTGTCCGCTTTCCGGTGCTTCCAGAAAATCCCCGGGAAGAGGATACTCCTTCATAAGTGAGGTGTATGCCGTAGTGGAAGTGTCGGAAGCTTCAGGAACAATGGTACGATTGGCAAGTGTGTCCAGCGTCTGAGGATAGCTGAGCGTATCAAAGGTTTTTTCGCTGAGAAGAGCCGTAGTTCCGTAGGCATAGGGAAGCACATGTCTGTTTTCTGCCAGAATATAATCTCCTTTTTGCAGCAAAGGAAAATATCCTTCAGGAAGCTTGCTTTTTGCGGTCAGAATATAACGGACTCCCATCAGATATTCCTGAAAGGGATTTGCATCGGCATTCATGGCTACCCGGTTTCTGGTACTGACAGGCATTTTCAGAATATCGTAAAAAAGCCGGTTATAGGCACTGTTGGAAACAGAGGAGTACATAGTTGTCCGTCTCAGGTTTCCGGCAGGCAGGTAATTACTGTTTGTCATTGGAGCGCTCAGAATATCCAGGGCACTGTTGTTATCTTCGGACAGAACACTTTTTATTTCTTCTGAGGAAAAAATCTCCCGGCTTTGGTTGGAGGAGGAAACATAGGATTCTGTCCGCGCAGTGGAAACAAAAATCAGAGACGGAATCAGAAAAACCAGAAAAATACCTGCAAGTCTTTCAACTGGTCTGTGATTGGAAACAGCATACACCAGAAGAAAAAGCATATCAGTCAGAATCAGGATTTTTCTGCCGGAATGGAGAAAAAGGATCTGTATCAGTCCGGGAATCATACACAAAAGAGCCAGAGGAAAGCGATGACGGATACTTTTCTCATGAATTTCACTCAAAGTATCTGCGGTCAGCAGTAAGATCAGAGGCAAAAAAGGAATCAGCGCCTTGGGACGGAGATAGAGAGTTCCGTTCAGGATCCAGCAGCAGAACTGACTGCAAAGGAGAAGGCAGAGTACCGCTGCTGTTTTTTGTGTCTTTTTGCGAAAAAGGCAAAGAAGAAGACAATACAGGCAGATCAGAGTGAGACCGCATCCATAAGGGCTGTAAAGCAGTGTGTTCAAAGAGGGATTTACGGTAAAAATTTCCCGGATGGAGGCAGATTTCACATCTTTTTTATTTTCCAGTATCGTCAGCGCTGTGGGAAGCAGAGATACCATAGAAAGACTGACTCCTGCTGTAACAGAACAGAGAAAAGGAAGCCAGGGACGTTTTTCTGGTCTGTTATCCAGCTGGAGAAAATACAGGAGAATGCATACAAAACAGGCAGGAAAAAAATAAAAACTGTGAAGAATTATCATGCAGATGGACAGAGAAAGTCCTGTGCAGACAGGAAAACGTCGGGAAGAACAGGAGGTGTTTTCCTGCAAAAGCCTGTCCACACAGATCAGAGCCAGTATCAGAAAGGGAAGATAGCTGATAAACATGATCTGTCTGTGTGCCTGAAACATGCAGTTGGAAGTCAGATAAAGAAATCCTCTGGTAAAGCACAGACTTTCCGGAATTCCTTTCTTTTGCAGCCACCAGTAAAGCAGCCAGGAACCCAGAATCATTTCCAGAATGGCATAGCCCTGAATAAAGATTTCCATGGGGATATCCGGGAAAAAGAAGCTGATCAGTACATCCGGACGGAGAAAACCATAATAGGAAAGTGTGTAAAAGTTGGTACCGCTTCCAAGAGAACACCAGTCGGGCATCAGTTCTCCGGTTTCCAGAAACTGCTTACGCATGGTGTCTGCAATGGTCACATGCTGACAATACCAGTCGGTGGTGGAACCAAAAAGCTTTTCCTGGGGAAGTATGATCCATTTAAATAAAAAAACTGCTGCGGCAAGAAACAGGTAATGTACTGTTTTTTTCATAAATATTCTCCTTCTGGCTGTTTTTGATGGTTTATCTGTGAGAACAAAAAAACTGTTTTGAAAATAATCCTGTAAAAAAGATATTCCATTTATCTTAAAAAAAT
>NZ_CABVDF010000160.1:0-6625 GCF_902497045.1 uncultured Blautia sp.
GTTTTTCGGATCAACGAAAAACTTCACAATGTAAAACAGGGCCTTGCCCTAACAATTAAAAAAGCAAATTCTCACAATATCAGAGAATCTGCTTTTCAACTGATTATTTCAAAAACCCGCTGATGATCTGTTCTTCAGCCTCTGCCTCAGTAAGGCCAAGAGTCATCAGTTTGATAAGCTGCTCGCCTGCGATCTTTCCTATGGCTGCTTCATGGATCAACGCTGCATCCACATGGTTGGCAGTCAGCTCAGGAACTGCACTGATCTTCGCATTCTCCATGATGATGGCATCACATTCGGTATGTCCGCTGCAGCGGTTATTTCCACAAAGATCCGCCTGAAACAGCTGAAACGAATCATTTCGGGCAACAGACCTTGAAATAATATTTGCGGAAGAATCCTCTCCGTCCAGCTGAACGTCAAAATAACTTTCTGCTCTTTGTCTGCCATGGGTCATAAGGCGTTCCATAACAATAAGTTTGGCACCTTCCTTAAGCCAGGCCTTATTCTCTCTTTTTGTAGAATCTACTCCTTTAATCTGGACCGTATCCATTTCCATAAAGCTGTCCTCATCCATATGGATCTCTGTTACCGGATTCATGATCCGTTCCCCTTTTCCGTCACCACTTCCATAATGCTTTTCAATATATTTTACATGAGCATTTTTTTCTATAAAAAAGCGATGGATCCCGTCATGTCTGGTGGATGCATCTCCTCCATTATGGATACCACAGCCTGCAATGATCGTTACATCTGCGTTTTCTCCTATATAAAAATCATTATAAACAACTTCTTCCAGACCAGACTGACTCATGATCACAGGAATATGAACACTTTCTCTTTTTGTTCCCGGTTTAATATGGATCTCAATTCCACTTTTGTCCTCTTTATTAATAATTTCTATATTTCCGGTACTTTTTCTGTCCACACTGCTTCCATTTGCCCGGATATTATAGGCTCCTACAGGTATTTCATGAAGATCTGCCACTTGTACCAGCAGTTCTCTCTGTATTGCGTCCATTTCTTCACTCCTCCTTAACGATTAACCGCTTTATCACAGGATACTGCCGCATTGGCTGTTCCCAGCAGTTCCGGCAGGATTTCATCTTTTGTACCCTTTTTAACAAGCTTTCCATCTGCAATAAGCAGGATCTCATCTGCAATGTTCAGAATTCTTTCCTGATGCGAAATGATAAGAATAGAACCGTGAAGCTGCTGATGCATTTCTTCAAATACCTGGATCAGATTTTGAAAGCTCCAAAGATCAATTCCGGCCTCAGGCTCATCAAACACAGAAACTTTTGTTTTTCTCGCCAGGATCGTAGCAATTTCGATTCTTTTGATCTCTCCTCCTGACAGACTGCTGTTAACCTCTCTCTTAATATAATCCTTGGCACAAAGCCCTACCTTTGAAAGATATTCACAGGCGCCGGCAACGGAAATATCTTTTCCGGCTGCAAGACGAAGAAGATCAAAAACGGTAACCCCCTTAAACCTTACCGGCTGCTGAAACGCATAGCTGATACCAAGCTTAGCCCTGTCTGTGATACCCATATCTGTAATGTCCTGTCCATCCCAGAGTATCTGTCCTGATGTAGGCTTCTCGATTCCCGCAATAATTTTTGCAAGAGTAGATTTTCCACCTCCATTGGGGCCGGTGATCACAACAAACTTATTATCTTCCAGAGTAAAGCTGACATCATTTAAAATTCCAATCTCTTTTGCATTTCTGACCTTTTCGTCAGGTACCTGGAAGCTGATATTTTTTAATTCCAACATATCTTCTGTTCCTCCATACAAGCAGAACTTCTGCTGTTTTCTCTATTATACCATATATTTCACCTATCAGACAAAATATTTCAAAAAAAGAAAGAACTCTGTCATTTTCAGCTGATTCTTTAAACTCCGGATCCTAACCATGATCAGCCTCTTTTCCCAGCGTTCTTTCTTAAAGTTCTCCCTTTTTTATCTTATCATCCTTCTACGATCAAAAATCCACCTGACGGAAGCGCAAACACCTCACATGCCTCCAAAAGCTCCTCATTTGACATTCCTTCCACATCAGCTCCGGCTTCATCCAGATAACGGCGCACTTCTTTCAGAGTTTTTACTTCTACTGCCATGCAGTCCTCCAGAAACTCTTCCGCTTCCTCATAAGAATCTGCAACCGGCTCATCATACAGCCTTCCCTGATTTTTCAGAAATGTTTCAACACTTTCTTTTGTATACATATTTATAATACCTCCTCTATATTTCCTTTTGCACGGATCAGTTTCTCTAAAATCGGCTCTACACGT
Source organism: uncultured Blautia sp. (assembly GCF_902497045.1). Classification (NCBI taxonomy): domain Bacteria; kingdom Bacillati; phylum Bacillota; class Clostridia; order Lachnospirales; family Lachnospiraceae; genus Blautia; species uncultured Blautia sp. The sequence continues at coordinate 2,298 of NZ_CABVDF010000160.1, forward strand.
TCTGCTGTGTAGGCTGCCGCATCTCTTACTCCCTGTTTGGAATGTGCCATCGCAAATCCCCAGGGAACACTTTTCAGCATTTCTATGTCATTATATTCATCACCAAAAGCCATACATTCCTCAGGACGGATTCCCAGACGTTTCTGATATTCTAAAAGCCCCCTGGCCTTATTTGTTCCAAAAGGAATAAAATCCACCCACTCTATACCGGAGGTTACTACCGTACACCTGTCCGAAAATCTTTCTTTCCAATATTTAATAGAATCCTCCCGAACGCCTCCCGGTTCATATACCGCAAGTTTCATGCATGGCTCAGTAATCTCATCGAGACTTTTTACTATCTTGCTTGTAGTTCTGACCACTTTCGTCATCAAATCAAGATAATGCTGTGTTTTTGGACGGATATAATAAAATTCTCTTGTAGCACATGAAAATTCCGCCCCTTCTTTTTCATCTATCGCCTCCACAATCTCTCTTGCCAGATCCGGTTCAAAATTATCCTGATAAAGCACCTTCTCATGGTCCACAGCAAGAGCTCCGTTTTCGCAGATAAATGCCATATCTTCTGCCACCGGATCAAACAGTCTTCTCATATTTGGATATTGTCTTCCACTGGCAGCCACAAAAAGAATTCCCATTTTTTTCAGTTCTCTGATCAGCGGAAATATTTTTTCCGGAAGCTTCTGAGCCCCGTTCAAAAGAAGCGTTCCATCCAGATCACTTGCAACTAATTTAATCATGATAAAACTCCTCGTAAATTTTTCGTATATCATCTGGCTTTTCTGCGATCCACCCGGCACCTTTTTTTTCCAGTTCTTCCCTGTTACGAAAGCCCCAAAGAACACCAATCGTATGCATAGCAGCAGCCTTTCCTGTTTCCATGTCCGTACCTGTATCTCCGATATACAAGCACTCCTCCGGTAATACCTTCAGTTCCTCAGCTGCTTTTAATGGCGCATCTGGTGCAGGTTTTCTCCTTATTGCCTCACTTTGCCCTATCACAAAATCAAATTCATCGCCAAACAGAACTTTTACAACTTTTACTGCCGCATCATGAGGTTTATTTGAGCATACGGCAAGAAGCACACCTTTTTTTCTCAATTCTGCCAGAAGTTCCGGAATCCCCTGATAAACTCTTACTTTATACAAAGGATCTGCATCAAATCTCTTTCTGTATATCTGACGAGCCTTTTCATAATAAACCAGTTCCGGATCACCTGCATCTTTCAGGCACCGGCGAACCAGCATATCTGCTCCTTCTCCGCAATAATATTTAAAATTGTCTACCGGCATTTCTTTTAACCCCAGTTCTTTCATCAGTTCATTTGCCACTGATGCCATAGATTCCAGAGTGTTCGCCAATGTACCGTCAAGATCAAAAATACATGCTTTGATCATCTTCTGTCACCTCAATTCAATCCCATGTTTCTTTGTTTCATAAAAAAGCCTGCCTACCGGAAGACCTACTACATTCGAATATTCTCCCGATATGCTTTTTACATAAATCCCAAACAGTCCCTGGATGCCATAACTTCCCGCCTTATCCATCGGTTCGCCTGTTTTTACATAATCTCTGATCTCTTTTTCACTTACCGGATAGAAAGTAACATCCGTACATTCCGCAAAAACATGTTTTTCCCAACATCCGGCTTTATATTCCAGGACAGTTACTCCTGTGTAGACCTGATGTGTGTTTCCCTGAAGCATTAAAAGTGTTTGTACTGCATCCTCTTCATCAGAAGGTTTTCCTAAAATTTTTCCTTCAAAAGACACAATCGTATCAGAACCAATGATTACGGTTCCCTCTTCCGTCGGAAATACGGCTGACAGAGCCTTCTGCTCTGAAAGCTCCTTCACAACTTCCTCCGGTTTATGACTGGTAATATATTCCTCTCCGTTCCCCGGACGGATTTCAAACTGTACTCCCGCATTCAGAAGAAGCTCCTTTCTCCTTGGCGATGCAGAAGCCAAAATTATTTTTTTCATAACACTGCTTTTCCTTTATAGTAGTTGTTCTATTATCTTAGTATAACCTGTGATAAAAATTGCCGCAACTGGAAAAATCCACAAATAACCCCCGAAAATCTTTTTAAAAAAGTTAAAATAAATTGTTGACAACTCTCTGTTTATCTGTTAATATTATCAACTGTGAGCGGCAGAAATACTGCACAGCACACAAGTGCTGATGTGGCTCAGAGGTAGAGCACTTCCTTGGTAAGGAAGGGGTCACGGGTTCAATTCCCGTCATCAGCTCGCTTCATAAAACGGTGGAATCCTTTGGGGTTCTGCCGTTTTGCAATTTTTCAGATATTTTAAAGGAGGTTTTTCAGATGGAATCAATGAAGGATTATGAAAAGGAGCTGGAACGTTCTTTCCGCACGATTAACGAAGGAGATATTGTCAGTGGAGCTGTGGTAGCAGTAACCGATGAAGAAGTGACACTTGACCTGAATTATTATGCACCGGGAATTATCAAAATTGAAAATCTGAGCAATGATCCGGATTTTCATGCGAAGGAAGAATTACAGCCGGGAGACATCATCGAGGCAACGGTTGTGCGTACAGATGACGGACACGGAAACATCGAATTGTCGAAAAAGGAAGCAAACGAAGTGCTTGCCTGGGATAAACTCCGGGAGATGATGGAGCAGCAGACGGTTGTGACTGTCCGGATCAAAGAGAGTGTGCCGAGTGGTGTGGTTGCATTCTTAGAAGGAATCCGTGCATTCATTCCGGCATCCCAGTTGTCCGCAGATTATGTGGAAGACACGGATGCATGGATCGGAAAAGATGTGCGTGTCGTTGTGATTACCGTAGATCCTGAGAAGAATAAACTGGTATTGTCCGGAAAAGTTGTGGCAAGACAGGAGCGCGAGGACGAAAGAAATCACCGGATTGCCATGCTTGTGCCTGGATCTGTGGTAGAGGGAACCGTAGAATCCATTATGCCATACGGAGCATTCATCAATATCGGGAATGGCATCAGCGGTCTGGTTCATATTTCACAGATCAGCCAGAAGCGGATCTCTTCCGTTCATGAAGTTTTAAAAGAGGGACAGAAAGTAAAGGCGAAGATTTTAAATACCAACGATGGAAAAGTCAGCCTGAGCATGAAAGCGCTGGAAGATATTATGGAAAAGCCGCAGGAGGAAGAAGAGGCAGAGGCAATCGAGTACAGCTCAAATGAAACGGCCGGAACAAGTCTTGGAGATCTTCTTTCCAGATTCAAATTATAATCAAATTTTCTTTAGACAGTAAAAAACCCGTGAAGATGAACAGCAGACTGTTCATCTTCACGGGTTCTTTTTAGAAATTAAGCGTTGGAATTCTGATAATAACCAAGCACTTTTTTGACATAATTCTGTGTTTCCTTAAACGGTGGAATACCACCGTACTTGTCGACATTTCCACCACCGGCATTGTATGCGGCAAGCGCAAGGGAAACATCTCCGTTGTATTTCTTTAAGTTCTGCGCCATCAGTTTGGCACCACCCATAATATTTTGCTGTGCATCGTATGCATTTGTGACACCAAGTCCTTTTGCGGTGGACGGCATCAGCTGCATGACACCCATGGCACCGGCAGAGCTGGTTGCGGATGGATTGAAATTGGATTCCTGCTTGGCAATGGATTTGAGCAGGTTGATATCCACACCGTATGTTTCAGAAGCTTCTTTGAAATATTCTTCGAGGTTCTCCGGAGAAGAAACACTGCCGGAGGAGGTGGTACTATTTGTTGCAGAAGAACTGGAAATTGCCGGGGTATCCGTGACCGGAGACGTATCAACCGGTGCATCGGTCTGCGGGGTAAATCCAAGGATCTGCTGTACCGTATCCAGGGAAACGGCACCACTGTTGCTGGCGGCAAGCAGTGCGTCCACTGCCATGGCCTGTACGCTGCGCTCAGCGGAAGCCAGACATTCCTTAAATGTGGTGACGGCTTCATCCGTATTTTTCGGTGTCTGTATATTGGCAGAAGCTGCTTCCTGCAACCTGGCTGTCTGTGTCTGATCAATATAAGGTAAAACTGTTACACCCATGATGTTCCTCATCTTTCGTTCGCTTAATCTAACATTCGATCATGCATATCATATCATAATCTGTGGAAAAATAAAAGGAAAAGGCGAAAATTGCTTGAATTTGTAAAAGAGTTGTTGTAGCATAACATCAGACGAAAAAGTGTAGATAAAGGAGCCAGATTATGGAGAAAAAGCCGTTTGTAACAAAGAGTCAGGTGGAGGAGATCGTTAAAACATACCCGACACCGTTTCATTTATATGATGAAAAAGGCATTCGTGAGAATGCAAAAAAAGTAAAGGAAGCTTTTGC
>NZ_CABVDF010000161.1:0-6582 GCF_902497045.1 uncultured Blautia sp.
TTTTACAATCATTTAACCAGGAGACGACAGGAAATTTAACGAAAGATATTTATACTGTAAAAAGAAATATGTAAGAAAGCCGGAGGTAAGCAGATGATCTATCTGGTAGAAGATGATGAAAGCATCAGAGAGCTTGTTGTATATACATTAAAAAGTCAGGATATGGATGCCAAGGGGTTTGAAAGACCCTCTCTTTTTTGGAAAGAACTGGAAAAAGAGCTGCCTTCTCTGATTCTTCTGGATATTATGCTGCCAGAAGAAGACGGGATCAGTATACTGAAAAAATTAAGGGCAAGACCGGATACCAGAAAACTTCCGGTGATCATGCTTACGGCAAAGGGCAGTGAATATGATACTGTTCTGGGGCTAGACAGCGGTGCAGATGATTACATTCCCAAGCCATTCCGCATGATGGAACTTATTTCAAGAGTCCGGGCAAGACTTCGCCGGGCAGAAGATAAAGGTGCAGAAGAATACAGGATCGGAAGTCTGTATGTATGTCCTTCTAAACATATGGTAACAGTAAATAAAGAACCAGTCAGTCTTACACTGAAGGAATATGAGATGCTTTGCCTGTTATTGAAAAACAGTGGTATGGTGCTGTCCAGAACACAGCTTCTTAATCAGATATGGGGATATGAGTTTGATGGAGAGAGCAGGACGGTAGACGTACATATCAGAACTTTGCGCCAGAAATTGGGAGAAGCAGGAGATCTGATCGAAACAATCCGGGGAATCGGATATAAGATGGGAAAATAATCTTCTGTATCGGAAGAAAAAATAAGAGAAAAACAGATGCCATGGGGTTTCCCATGGTATTTTTCTGCATGTCATGTTACAATTCTTTTATGCGAAAAAATATTTTTCACAGATAAAGCATCATTGGTCTGTGAGGAATATCAGAATAACATATATGCGAGGTAATCATTTATGAAATCACTTGTAATTGCAGAAAAACCTTCGGTTGCCAGAGATATCGCCAGAGTCCTCCACTGCAGTCAGAAAGGAAACGGATGTTTGGAAGGAAAGGAATATGTTGTAACCTGGGCGCTGGGACATCTTGTGACTTTGGCTGATCCGGAGGAATATGATAAAAAATATATGAAATGGGAAATGAGTACACTTCCCATGATGCCAGAGCACATGAAGCTGGTAGTGATCCGACAGACTGCGAAACAGTACAATGCAGTAAAGACACAGCTTTTCCGAAAAGATGTGGGAGATATCATTATTGCCACAGATGCAGGAAGAGAGGGAGAACTGGTTGCCCGTTGGATCCTTGATAAATCCGGATGCAGGAAGCCCATCCGTCGTCTGTGGATCTCGTCCGTAACGGATAAAGCTATCAGAGACGGTTTTCATAATCTGAGGGACGGAAGAGAATATAACGATCTTTACCGGGCAGCAGCCGCAAGAGCAGAGGCAGACTGGCTGGTGGGAATGAATGGTACAAGAGCGCTGACATGTAAATATAATGCACAGCTTTCCTGTGGTCGTGTACAGACGCCCACTCTTGCCATTATCGCCATGCGAGAGGAAGAAATCAGACATTTTCAGCCAAAGGAGTATTATGGGCTTACAGTAAATGCAGGGGAGATACTCTGGACCTGGAAAGACCAGAAAAGCGGAAGCTTCCGTACTTTTCATAAGGAAAAGGCAGAGGAGATCCGAGAGAAGATAAAAGATGGAGCGCTGACCATTACTTCGGTGACAAAAAAGCCAAAGAAAACCCAGGCGCCGGGACTGTATGACCTGACTACATTACAGAGAGAAGCAAATCAGAAATACGGATTTTCTGCGAAAGAAACTCTGAACATCATGCAGAGACTTTATGAAAACCATAAGGTTCTTACTTATCCAAGAACAGATTCCCGTTATATTGGAAAGGACGTGGTACCGACCATCAAGGAAAGGCTGAAAGCTTGCGGCACAGGCCCTTATCGGAAGCTGGCAGGAGCTTTACTGAATAAACCGATCCAGGTAAATGGAAGCTTTGTAGATGATAAGAAAGTCAGCGACCATCATGCCATTATTCCTACAGAGCAGTTTGTACAGCTTGACCATATGACAAATGAAGAGAGAAAGATTTACGATATGGTGGTGCGCCGCTTTTTAAGTGTTCTGTATCCGGCCTTTGAATATGAACAGACTGCCATGGAGGCAGAAGCTTCGGGATATGTGTTTGCAGCCAGCGGAAAAACAGTGAAAAATGCCGGATGGAAAGAAGTTTATGAGGGCGATTACCGGGAGGAGGAAGACGAAAACGAACAGGAAATGAAAGACCAGAGTCTTCCGGTGTACAAAGAGGGAGAAAAGCTGAAGATTCTGGATATCCGTATGAAAGAGGGAAAAACAAAGCCTCCGGCAAGATTTACGGAAGCCTCCCTTCTTGCTGCTATGGAAAATCCTGTAAAATATTTATCTACAGGAGACCGTCAGGCTGCAAAAACACTGGGAGAAACAGGCGGACTTGGAACCGTTGCTACCAGAGCTGACATTATCGAAAAATTGTTTAACAGCTTTATGATGGAGAAAAAAGGAAATGAGATCCATCTTACGTCTAAAGCAAAGCAGCTTCTTGAACTGGTTCCGGAGGATCTGAAAAAACCGGAGCTTACTGCGGACTGGGAAAAGAAACTTTCGGATATTGCAAAAGGGAAGCTGCGTCAGGATACTTTCCTGAAAGAAATCAGAGATTATACCTGTGAGATTGTTGATGAGATCAAAACTGCAAGCGGAACATTCCGCCATGACAACATTACAAACAAGATATGTCCTGAATGCGGCAAACGACTTCTGGCAGTAAATGGAAAAAACAGTAAGATGCTGGTATGCCAGGATCGTGAATGCGGGTATCGGGAAACTATTTCCAGAACAACCAATGCACGCTGTCCGAAATGCCATAAGCGTATGGAAATGATCGTAAAAGGAAAGGAAGAAACTTTTATCTGTGCCTGTGGATATAAAGAAAAGCTGTCTTCTTTCCAGGCGAGAAGAAAAAAAGAGGGAGCAGGCGTAAATAAAAAAGATGTACAAAAATATCTGAAACAGCAGCAGAAAGAAGCAAAAGAGCCTGTAAATAATGCTTTTGCCCAGGCTCTTGCAGGGATTAAGCTGGACTGAACTTCAAAAAACAGAACCACATAGGAGGAACTATATGCCAGTTTTTGACTTTAATCAAACTCCGGAAAAAGGAACGACACCGGAATGCACATATACTACTTTTCAATCCAATGAAGACAAAGCTTCGCCGGAAAAACCGATTCTGATCCTGGACAATCAGAAATGCCAGTGGGCACATCATTCCTGCGGGGTATTTACCAATCCTGTCCATCGTACTTCTTTTGAGTTTAAAGAGGAAAAGACAGCAGCCAGTGCAGATATCCGTAAGGTGGACTCACGATTTGTAAGTCTGATCCGCTGGCTGGGAGAGAACCGGATCAATGTACGGCTTTCAGGAGAAAACAGAACAGAAGGGTACTGTGTTTACAGAATACGGGAGATTGCTTTTGGCGGCGGTAAAAAACTGTCTGCTGAGGACGGTTTTCTTCAATACATGATAGAACGGCTTCTGTCCAGCAGTGCGCCGGCAGAACTTCCGGCAGATGAAGACGATATGGAGGATGGAGATGATCTGAAACTTACCAGTCTTCAGAGCATTACAGATTTTATGACCTGTGCAGGCCGCACGCTTCCTGATAATATCCGTCTCTGGGCAAGAAGAAATCTAGCAGTGGCACGTTCTTCAGAGGTTTCACAGGAGGAACGGCGCCATGCTCAGAGAGCGCTTTCTATTATGATGAATATTCGGTGGAAAAGCAACTATTTTGAAGCCATCGATCCAGATGAGGCAAGAAGGATCCTGGATGAAACTCTTTATGGAATGGAAAAAGTAAAGCAGAGGATCATCGAGACCATCATTCAGATCAACAGGACTCATACCCTTCCGGCTTATGGACTTCTTCTGGTAGGACCGGCAGGAACAGGAAAATCTCAGATTGCCTATGCGGTGGCAAAGATACTGAAACTGCCCTGGACAACCCTGGACATGAGTTCTATTAACGATCCGGAGCAGCTGACCGGAAGCTCCCGTGTTTATGCCAATGCAAAGCCAGGTATCATCCTGGAAGCTTTTTCTATGGCCGGAGAGTCAAATCTTGTATTTATTATTAATGAGCTGGATAAGGCGGCTTCAGGAAAGGGCAATGGAAACCCGGCAGATGTTCTCCTGACACTTTTGGATAATCTGGGCTTTACCGATAACTATATGGAATGTATGGTTCCCACATCCGGAGTCTATCCAATTGCTACGGCTAATGATAAATCTCAGATCAGTGCACCCCTGATGTCACGTTTTGCTGTTATTGAGATTCCTGATTATACTTTTGAAGAAAAAAAGGTGATCTTTTCCAGATTTGCACTTCCAAAGGTGCTGAAAAGAATAGGATTAGAAGCTCATGAGTGTATTATAGAAGGAGATGCACTGGACGCTGTGATCCGGAAATATTCAGATACTTCCGGAATACGTGATCTGGAACAGGCGGCAGAGCATCTGGCAGCCAATGCTCTTTATCAGATTGAGGTGGATCATAGAAAAGAAGTAAGATTTACAAAAGAAGCAGTGAAAGAGCTTCTCGACTGATGAAATGATTTTTAGGAGAAACAAGGAACCGGCGGAAATTCTGCCGGTTCCTTTGGAAAAATGTATTTAGTTTTGCTGGTAGACGCTCAGGAAGTCTGCGATTTCTTCTGACGCCTTGGAAAGAACCTCAATACGAGGAAGATATACAACACGGAAATGATCAGGCTGCTTCCAGTTGAATCCGCCTCCGTGGATCAGAAGGATTTTTTTCTCACGGAGAAGATCCAGCGCAAACTGCTCATCGTTTGTAATATTGAACTTTTTCGTATCAATTTTAGGGAAGATATAAAAAGCGGCTTTTGGTTTTACTGCCGTGATCCCCGGGATATCTGTAAGGGCTTTATAAATAAATTCTCTTTGCTCGTAAATTCTTCCGCCGGGTATAATATAATCATTTACACTCTGATGTCCTCCCAGAGCTGTCTGGACAATGGACTGCGCAGGAACATTGGAGCAGAGACGCATGTTTGACAGCATGTTGATACCTTCAATATAATCTTTTACATGGTGTTTGTTTCCGCTTAAGATCATCCAGCCAATACGATAGCCTGCAATCATATGAGATTTAGACAGTCCGCTGAAGGTAACACAGAAAAGATCTGGGGCAAGAGAGGCGATAGAAATATGTTCCTCGCCATCCATGACCAGACGGTCATAAATTTCATCAGAAAATATAATAAGCTGATGACGTCTTGCAATATCTACGATTTTCTGAAGGACTTCTCTTGGATAAAGAGCTCCTGTAGGATTGTTGGGATTGATGATAACAATAGCCTTTGTCTTATCAGTGATTTTTTTCTCAATATCATCTATATCCGGGTACCACTCAGACTGCTCATCGCAGATATAATGGACAGCCTTTCCGCCGGCAAGAGTGGCACAGGCAGTCCAAAGAGGGTAATCCGGAGATGGAATCAGAATTTCATCTCCGTTATCCAGAAGAGCAGACAGGGAAAGATTGATCAGCTCGCTGACTCCATTACCGGTGTAGATATCTCCGATGGAAACGTTAGGGATATGTTTCAGCTGTGCGTACTGCATGATAGCTTTTCTTGCAGAAAAAAGTCCCTTTGCATCAGAATAGCCTTCACATTCCGTAAGCTGCTGGCGCATATCATAAATTACTTCATCGGGAGTTCGAAAGCCAAAGGGAGCGGGATTTCCAATGTTCAGCTTTAATACATGGGTACCTGCTTCTTCCATTCGGGACGCTTCTTCTACAACAGGACCTCTGACATCGTATAAAACATTATCCAGTTTGGATGATTTCTTAAATTCACGCATTTTTGTTCCTCCCATAAGTTCGATTTGCGGATCTATTTTTTTGGAATCTCTAGTTTGGACAAGTTCAATTTGGAACTCGGATTTTTCCGGCAATGTTTTTTCAGCGGACATGATTTCTGGTTCAGATTTGGACGTGTCGGTATTTCCTATAAGCCATTCAGGACTTGTGTGAAGAGTTTCTGCAAGAAAGTTCAATATATCAGGACGGGGAAGGGTTTTACCGCTGACATACTGGCTTACATGGCTTTTTCCAAGCTTTATATGACGGGATTCTGCGGTTCGGACAAGATCTATCTGCTTCATATTTTGTTTATTCATTGCAGAACGGAGCCTGTCGGCAAAAATTTCTTTTGAGTTCATAGATTCCTCCTGAAAAATAGAAACTTAAAAAGTTCAATTTATAAAAGGAGTATAGCACGAAGAGTTCAAAAGTTCAATAATAAAATTATGGATATTAATAAAAAAATGAATGGATTTTTGGCTGTGGATCGTATTATAAGTGAAAGACAGCGTCAGTGTACACCGACGCGAATGTAGGTATTTATTAGGTAATTGCGAAACAAGTCCGCAATTCTGATTGAAAACAGGCGAAGGCTCCTGCCATGCAGGATTCTTGGGATAGGAAGTGAAAATCGTTCATTTCTTGGCACAACAAA
>NZ_CABVDF010000162.1:0-6534 GCF_902497045.1 uncultured Blautia sp.
CTGATGAGTTGTTGTTGTGAATGGAGTAAACAGTCATGTGTTTGATATCTGATCTGAAAATTATGAGAATAAAATTGTTGACGATTGTTTGATGTTTATATATAGATGAGGTGTAATGATGAAGAAGAGTAATATCAATAAAAGAAATGTACAGTTTTTAGCTGCAGCAGCACTTACAGCAGTATTAGTAGCAGGACAGATACAGCCGGCTATGGTATATGGAGAAAAGACAGAGATTCAGGTAAGCAGTCTGATTCCGGATAATGTGACAATAGAAAATCCGGTTCCATTATCAGATATTGCCCTTCCCTCCAGTGAATATGGAACATTATCCTGGGTAAACGAATCCAATGTTCCGTCACAGAGAACAGAATCCTTTGATGTGGTATTTCGTCCGTATGATTCAGCAGTCCTTCCCAAAATTGACGGATGGGATGGAGAATCCGACGGAATTTACAGTAGTGTCACTGTTGTAGTCAGCAGTATGGAAAACGAGGACAGCAGTGAAGACCAGTGGGAAGAAGGTCAGGATACAGAACAGCAGGAATCTGGAGATGAGTACGAGGAATCAGATTCAGAGACAACGGATGATAATTCTAATGGAGAAGAAAGCAGTGAGGAAGATGAGGATTCTTCAGATTCGGGGTCAATGGTAACCCCGGAACCAACTGTGACTCCGGACGGGGAAGAGACCCCGGAACCGACGGTAACCCCGGAGCCAACTGTGACTCCGGACGGGGAAGAGACTCCGGAACCGACGGTAACCCCGGAACCAACCGTGACTCCAGATGAGGAAGATGCTCCGGAACCAACGGTAACACCAGAGCCAACTGTGACTCCGGACGGGGAAGAGACTCCGGAACCGACGGTAACCCCGGAACCAACCGTGACTCCAGATGAGGAAGATGCTCCGGAACCAACGGTAACACCAGAGCCAACTGTGACTCCGGACGGGGAAGAGACTCCGGAACCGACGGTAACCCCGGAACCAACTGTGACTCCAGACGAACAGGAGACACCAACCCCAACGGTAACACCTGAAACTGATAATATATTTGACGGAAATATAGAAGAATCAGAAGATTCACGTCCTACAGATGCGGAGGAGGATCTTTCAGAGGAAGAACAGCAGGCTGCTGCGGAAGAAAACCATTCTTGCAATGGTATTTCTGTGTCAGGCATCAATCTTCCATGGTATGTGCAATTCCGTGCCACCAGTGGGGAGGATTACCAGTTTACAAATGAGACTGAGGCAAATGTATTTAAATCATACGAGTTTGAGCTTTGGGATCTGAAAAATAATACAGAATACGAAATACCGGATGGAGAATATATCAGTGTGACTGTTCCGGTAAAAGCAGGATACAGCTATACGATTGAGCATCTTTTGGACAGTGGAGCAATGGAAACAATTGTTCCAAGTGTAGATGGAAGCACAATGGTCTTCAGTACACATTCTTTCAGTCCTTTTGGAATAGCCGGAAGCAGACCGCTGGTAGGCGAGGAAATTCAGGAGGATGGTTATGGTGATACTGAGTCTGCAGGTGATATCTTGACTCCTGTACCAGAAACTCCGTCTAATAATACTCAGGTATCAGTAACTGCAGCCCCTGAGAAAGAAAATGGTACAGTACAGGAGGCTTCTCCGGTAAAAAATGAAGAGAACAGTTCAGATGATAAAAGTAAAGAAGCAGACAGTGATCCTACTTCTGCTGTCAATACAGGAGACAACACATTGATTCTTCCGTTTGTGATTCTTGGTGTTGCGGCAGTGGTGATTGTAGGTGTTATCATTTATCTGAAACGCAGAAAAAAATAAAATCATGGTAATAAGAAAAATCCTCCCCCATATATATGTTATAGGGGGAGGGTTTTTTATGAAAATTAAAGTTGTTTTACGAGCACTTTTTTTAGCATATGGACTTACGGGAATCTGTCTTTTGGCTTTGGCTTTCTTTGTATTTCAATTTGATCTGGGAACGGTGCCTGTTTTAGCCGCGATTACAGCAGTATATGTTCTGGCTTGCTTTGCAGGAGGGTTTATGGCAGGAAAACGCATGAGGAAGAATAAATATTACTGGGGAATACTGGTAGGGCTGGCTTATTTTGCGTTGCTTGTTATAGTATCTTTTGCAGTAGAAAAGAGGTGGGATATGTCTTTCCAGCATTTGCTTACCACGTTCTGTATGTGTCTGGGAGGCGGTGCACTGGGCGGTATGTTTGCATAAGGAAAAAAAGTCTTTTATTTGATGGGATTTTATGCTATACTATGCCCAGATAATTTTATATACATAAAGGAGGATATACAATGGAGCATATCAAAACATTAAATACAAAGAATCTGCAGAACACAGTAAAAAAAGGTGGATGCGGTGAGTGCCAGACTTCCTGTCAGTCAGCATGCAAAACTTCCTGTACAGTAGGAAATCAGAGCTGCGAGCACAAATAAGACAGAGTTTTGGGAAGGCATTTAAGCAGCGGGGTGAAAACCGCTGCTTCTTTCTTTGTCATACATTTTGATGAAGTACTGACATGGAGTCTTATGTGTTTCAAAGATGAAATTATAGGAAAGGATTTTCAAAAATGAGTCTGATACACAGATATCAAAATAATGGTTATAACATTGTTCTGGATATTAACAGTGGATGTATTCACCTGGTGGACCTTGTTACTTATGAGGTTTTACCGTACATAGAAGAAGGTGTCTCACAAGAAGAGATCGTTACAAAATTAAAGGACAGATACAAAGAAGAGGATATAAAAACTTCTGTTTCTGAATGCCTGAAACTTCAGGAAGAAGGTATGCTTTTTACAAAAGATATTTATGAAGGTGCCATTGAGGAGTTTACGAAAAACAGTAAACCGGTAGTAAAAGCCCTTTGCCTTCATATTGCTCATGACTGTAATCTTGCCTGCCGCTATTGTTTTGCGGAGGAGGGAGAATACCATGGAAGAAGAGCTCTGATGTCTTTTGAGACTGGAAAGAAAGCACTGGATTTCCTGATCGCAAATTCCGGCTCCAGAAGAAATCTGGAGGTGGATTTCTTTGGCGGGGAACCGCTTATGAACTGGCAGGTTGTGAAAGACCTGGTAAAATATGGTCGTGAGCAGGAAAAACTTCACAATAAAAATTTCCGTTTTACCCTTACCACTAACGGAGTTCTTCTTGACGATGAGGTAATGGAGTTCTGCAATCGGGAGATGGCAAACGTGGTACTTAGCGTAGATGGACGGAAAGAGGTTCATGATCACATGAGACCTTTCCGCAAAGGCGCTGGAAGCTATGACCTGATCATGCCGAAATTCCAGAAGTTTGCGGAATCCAGAAATCAGGACAAGTATTATGTAAGAGGTACATTTACTCACCATAATCTTGATTTTTCCAAGGATGTCCTTCATCTGGCGGATATGGGCTTTAAGCAGGTTTCTGTTGAACCTGTTGTAGCACCGGAGGAAGAAGATTATGCAATCCGAGAAGAGGATATCCCTCAGATCCTTGAGGAATATGATATTCTTGCGAAGGAGATGATCAAAAGGGAAAAGGAAGGAAGAGGATTTAATTTCTTCCACTTTATGATCGACCTTACAGGCGGTCCTTGTGTTTATAAACGTCTTTCCGGCTGTGGTTCAGGGACAGAGTATCTTGCAGTGACTCCGTGGGGAGATCTTTATCCATGTCACCAGTTTGTAGGTGAAGAACAGTTCCTGATGGGAAATGTAGATGAAGGAATTACCCGTCCGCAGGTTCGTGATGAATTTAAAAACTGCAATGTTTATACAAAAGAAGCATGTAAAGATTGTTTTGCAAGATTTTACTGCAGTGGAGGATGTGCTGCAAATGCATATCATTTCCAGAATGATGTAAAGGGAAATTATGAGATCGGATGCGAACTTCAGAGAAAACGAGTGGAGTGTGCAATTATGATCAAAGCCGCTCTTGCGGACTAGATAAATCAGTCCGCAGGATAACTTATGGTATCATGGGGACTTAAAAAAGAAGGGAAAAACAATGAAGAAAAAAAGAGGAGTCATTGTACTGGTCCTTACTGTGATCCTGACGGCATTCCTGTGCTATACAGCCGGTGTGGGTTTTGGCCCGACAGGAACCGGAGCGGCAAAGAACATCAATACCGGTCTTGATCTGTCAGGTGGAGTAAGTATCACTTATGAGGCAAAAGATAAGGATCCGAGCAAAGAAGATATGTCTGATACTGTTTATAAAATGCAGAAGCGTGTGGAACAGTACAGTACGGAGGCACAGGCTTATCAGGAAGGTGACAACCGTATCACAGTAGAGATTCCGGGTGTGACCGATGCAGATAAGATCCTGAATGATCTGGGTAAACCAGGTTCTCTTTGCTTTATCGAAGAAACCGATAAAGATGGTAATGCAAACTTTGTTGCAGGTGAAACAAAATATGAGCTTGCAAGAAGTCTTGATGAGATCAGAGAGGCAGGATCTGTTGTACTGGAAGGTACAGATGTGGCAGATGCCCAGGGTGGTGCTTACCAGAAGCAGGACGGCAGCAGCAGAGAATATGCAGTCAGCCTGAAACTTACAGAAGAAGGTAAAAAGAAATTTGCAGAAGCTACAGAGGCAAATGTAGGAAAGCAGATTGCGATCATTTATGATAATGAAGTATTAAGTGCTCCCACAGTAGAGGAAGCAATCACAGGCGGACAGGCAGAAATCAATGGAATGTCAGGAGTAGAGGAAGCACAGAATCTGGCATCCTACATCCGCATTGGTTCGCTGAGTCTTGAACTGGAAGAACTTCGCTCCAGTGTGGTTGCTGCCCAGCTTGGAGAAGAGGCAATTACAACAAGTGTTACTGCAGGTGCAATCGGACTTGCAATCGTTATTTTATTTATGATCCTTGTTTACAGGATACCGGGTATCGTTGCTGCATTTGCACTGATTCTGTATACAGCAATTGAGCTGATCACTCTCAATGCATTTGATATTACTCTGACACTCCCGGGTATTGCAGGTATCATCCTGGGTATCGGTATGGCGGTAGATGCTAATGTTATCATTTATGCACGTATTCAGGAAGAGATTGCAGAGGGAAGTTCTGTAAGGACTGCTATCCGTGCCGGATTTTCCAAAGCGTTTTCTGCAATCATTGACGGAAATATCACAACGCTGATCGCATCTGTAGTCTTGATGTGGCTTGGATCCGGTACAGTTAAGGGATTTGCATACACACTGGCTCTTGGTATTGTGGTTTCCATGTTTACAGCTTTGGTGATCTCAAGACTGATCATGAATGCTCTTTATGCAGTAGGATTCCAGGATGCAAAGTTCTATGGAAAAGCAAAACAGAGAAAATCTTTCAATTTTGTTGGAAAGAAAAATATCTTTTTTATTATTTCTCTGATTCTGATTCTTGTGGGACCAGTATCTATGATGATCCATCAGAAAACAGATGGAAGCAGCCTGAACTACAGTCTGGAGTTTTCTGGAGGAACTGCCACTACAGTTACCTTTAATGAAGACATGGATATTAAGACCATCGATTCCGAGGTTACACCGGTAGTAGAGGATGTCACAGGAGACAAGAATGTACAGCCTACGAAAGTTGTCGGAACAAATCAGGTAATCATTAAAACACGTGCTCTTTCCCAGGAAGAAAGAGAGGCACTGAATGATGCAATGGTAGAAAAATTTGATGTGGACAGATCACTGATCGCATCAGAAAGTATTTCATCCACAGTCAGCTCCGAAATGAGACAGGATGCATTTGTTGCAGTAGTTGTGGCAACTCTTTGTATGCTGGTATATATTTGGTTCCGGTTTAAAGATATCCGTTTTGCCGGCAGTGCAGTTCTTGCACTTGTGCATGATGTACTTGTGGTATTTGCTTTTTATGCGCTGGCAAGGATTTCCGTGGGAAATACCTTTATCGCATGTATGCTGACCATTGTAGGTTACAGTATCAATGCAACGATTGTCATTTTTGACCGTATTCGTGAAAATATGAAGAAGAGAGGCGCTCGTGCAGATCTTGTAGAGATTGTAAATGACAGTATCACACAGACTCTTACCAGAAGTATTTATACTTCTTTAACTACGTTTGTGATGGTTGCAGTACTTTTCGTAATGGGAGTATCTTCTATCCGTGAGTTTGCACTTCCGTTAATGGCAGGTATTGTCTGCGGTGCATATTCTTCTGTATGTATTACAGGTTCTCTGTGGCTGGTAATGAAACAGGGATTTGGCAAAAATAAAGTACAGTCTGCTGTACAACAGATATCAGACCAGAAGAACAGCGAAAGTGTTCAGAGTACTGTATCTGTTCAGAAGCAGGGAAATGGACAGAAGCAGCCGAAAAAGAAAAATCGTAAAAGAGTAGCAGAGCGTCTGGCTGCTCAGGAAGCAGAGAAAAATTCTGCTTCAGATAATGACAAAACTGAATAAATCAGGATGAGAAAAATAGTCCCGGGGCAGTATGTTTGTCCCGGGGCATATTTTTAACAGGAGACCAGCTATGAAAAGTCAACCCTAAATTAGCAAAAAATTAAGTTCGTTTT
>NZ_CABVDF010000163.1:0-6504 GCF_902497045.1 uncultured Blautia sp.
AAAACGAACTTAATTTTTTGCTAATTTAGGGTTGACTTTTCATAGCTGGTCTCCTTTATAAATAAAAATCGGCGTACCTGACGCCGAAAATCTGCTGTTCTTTTGAGGGGCCCGCGAACTACTCCGGGGTAGACATTTGCTTCGTTCAATATGCGGAGGGAACGGATGCAACCGGAGCAGTATCGCCTGCCATTTAATCATCACCCCTTTAAGGGTAAGTATAATTCATACGAACAGGCGGATTCCATAAAAAATGCCTGCTTCCAAAAAGCAGACAACGCTTGGGAACTGCGGATATCCCCAAGTTGGTTGTTACACTTTACACGGAAGTTTAACCTCGCCATACAAAGCAGGTTTCCTGACTTCAGGATCATCACTTCTTTTCTCCTTCTCATACAAACGTACAATGGATTATTGAAAAGTCGCTCCTCTGTTACAGTGACCGGATCGTTCAGGATTCTCACCTGATTCCCTTTTCTGAATATTTCGCGGAAAACATTCAGCACTTCATATGTTTCATATGGAATTATACTGGCATTATCGTATCACCCTTTTCCATAAATGTCAAGAAATCCCCAACAAAAAATCTCCAATTTTACAAATCAGAGATTCCCAACAAGCTTATCTTTAATAATCGCCAGGATTTCCCTTGGAATATAGATCAGCAGTCTCCAGGACCGGTATCTGGACGGAATCGGATAAATATTTTTGCAGCCGCATTTTTTGCCTATGGCAACTCCCCGGAATACATGGAAATGATTTGTCACCACACCAACCGAAGCCTCCAAAGTACCAATCTTTTCCAGGCTGAAATCCAGATTTTCCTTTGTATTTGTGGATCTGTCCTCCAGAATCAGTCTGTCACTGCTGATACCATGCTCCTGAAGATATATGCTCATCGCCTGCGCTTCACTGATAGTTTCTCCCTCTCCCTGTCCACCGGAGAGAACCGCTTTCGTACCTGGATTCTTTTCCATATACTCCAAAGCCCTTCTGGTCCGTTCCAGAAGGGCTTTGCTCAGTCGTGTCCCGTTTACATGAGCTCCGAGCACGATGATATAGTCAAGATTCTCTTGAATTTTCATTATCTTCCGCAGCAGAATTTATATTTCTTTCCGCTTCCGCATGGACAGGGATCGTTACGTCCGATCTTATGAGGTTTTACAATTGTGCCGGATTTTTTCTGCTCCTTGTAAAGCTCTTTTCTCTTTTCCTCTGTGAAAATTGCATTCCACTGAGGAAGCTCATAAAGCCAGTCTGCTTTTGCATCAACCATGTTTTTGTAAAGAAGTTCCTTATCAAATGCAAGAGTTACCTGAGTATCCTCATCCATTGTTTCAATAGGATTCGGAATCTTCAGACTGTCATTGATACCATCCAGGAAACCTACCATGGTAAGCACACTCTGTCCGTACTTCTCAGCCAGTTCCTTGACAGTTCCGCTTACAACCTCATCCGGATTTGAAAGAAGCTGCTCATAAATTCCTTTTTCAATGTTGAAATAGTTTGCCCAGAACTGCTGAAGCTTATTACGGTCTGCCTGCTGGTCATAGGCTATTGTACGCCACTGTTCTAAGATTGTTTTATCACTCATGTTATTTCATCCTCTTTTCAAAAAATTGCTGCTTAATGCAAGTTGCTGTTACGATCTGTCTGTCATATTAATTAAGCGTTCCTATTATATCATCTTTTTCTCAAAAGTAAAACCCTATTTTAGAGAAAAATACCCTGACTTATGTATTAATTTTCCGTTTTACGGTCATACTATAAATGTTCATTGAATCCCCCTTCAATGAACCAGACTGCAAAAGAAAACTTCAAAATACTTATATCCTCCCCTAAAAAGGTCTCAGGGCTGACGCTTTGCCGCGGTCCTGGGACTTTTGCTTTTGTACCGGTTATTTTACACCAAGGCGTTCCAAATCCTCTGCCGCCTGCTTAAAATCACGAAAATGTACCGTATGAAGTCCCAGTTTCTGTGCTCCTGTACAGTTTTCTTTCCGATCATCAATAAACACACATTCCTCCGGATCCAGTCCGTACGTATCCAGAAGAACCTTATAGATTTCCGGTTCCGGCTTCAGTTCTTTTACTTCACAGGAAAAAACAATTCCATCCATATATTTAAGGAATGTCAGCTTATTTCTGGTCTGTTCCAGCATGTACTGACTGTAATTAGACAGGACATATGTATGATAACCTCGTTTTTTCAGGTATTTCACCCAGGTATCTGCGTAGTCTCTGGTCACAATAGTCTTTCCTGACTCTCTTACAACACGGCGGATATCTTTTTTGTACTGCGGGGCTTTCTCTACAAACTGACGAACGTATTCTTCCTCACTGTAAAGTCCCCTGTCCCTCTCATTCCAGATATCACTTTTGAACACTTCCCGGGCAATGGTCTCCTCCTCTTCTTTTGGGAAACCAAAGCCTTTCAGATATTCTTCCCAGTTAAAATCAACCAGCACACGTCCCACATCAAAAATCACATGTTTGATCTTTCCTGCGTTCTTCTCAGATCTCCTTTTATCAAGAGCCCTGTATACAAGCCACATAGCGTATGCCATAAAGGCAGCAAAAAAAGCCCCCATAAGAGAAGCCATAAAAGTTCCCATGGAGAAGTTTCCTGTCAGTGCAAAATACATAGGCAGACAGAAGATCACCAGAAGAAACACTGCACCTGCCAGTGCCAGCCCCCGTTTCCATTTTTTCATATCAATTATGCACATCCTTTCATTTTTTCCAAAACACTCCAGACTCTGTACAGAACCAGGAAGAGCCATTTTTAGCAACAGAAAAATAATTGCAGAATATATGCTTTCCCGATGCATATAGAAACACGCCGGAGAAAATTCTCCGGCGCTTCTTGTTTTTTATTTTCTGTAGATGATATCGTTTCTTCCTGGTCCGTTGGAAACCATTGTGATCGGGAATCCGATCTGTTTCTCAACAAACTCCACATATTTGCGGCAGTTTTCCGGAAGATCTTCGTATTTTCTGATTCCACGGATATCGCATTTCCAGCCCGGAAGCACCTCCAGTACCGGTTTTGCTTTTTCCAGAAGTCCTGTAGTAGGGAATTCCGTAGTTACCTTTCCGTCGATCTCATATCCGGTACATACCGGGATCTCATCCAGATATCCAAGAACATCCAGCACCGTAAAGGCTACGTCTGTAGTACCCTGCATACGGCAGCCATACTTGGATGCCACACAGTCGAACCATCCCATACGTCTCGGACGGCCTGTAGTAGCGCCATATTCTCCGCCGTCTCCGCCTCTTCTGCGAAGCTCGTCTGCCTCTTCTCCAAAGATTTCGGAAACAAAAGCGCCTGCTCCTACTGCACTGGAATAAGCCTTGCACACAGTAATGATCTTCTTAATCTCATATGGCGGCACACCTGCGCCGATAGCGCCGTAAGCTGCCAGTGTAGAAGAAGAAGTTACCATCGGGTAAATTCCGTGATCCGGATCTTTCAGGGAACCAAGCTGACCCTCAAGAAGAATCTCTTTTCCCTCTTTCAGAGCATTCCACAGGAACAGGGAAACATCTCCTACATAAGGAGCAACCATTTCTTTATATTTCATCAGCTCTGCCATAATATCATCCGGATTCAGAAGCGGCTTGTGGTACAGATGCTCAAGAAGAACATTCTTTGTCTCACATACACGCTCCACTTTTTCTCTCAGGGCATCTTCATCAAAAAGCTCTGCCACCTGGAAACCGATCTTTGCATACTTATCAGAATAAAAAGGTGCAATACCGGATTTGGTAGAGCCAAATGATTTGCCTCCCAGACGTTCCTCTTCATACTGATCGAACAGGATGTGATAAGGCATCACGATCTGGGCACGATCAGAGATCATAATCTTCGGAGCCGGAACTCCTCTGTCCACAACCTCCTGATACTCTTTAAAAAATACCGGAATATTCAGAGCCACACCATTACCGATAATGCTTGTGGTATGGTCATAAAACACACCTGACGGAAGTGTATGAAGTGCAAATTTACCATAATCGTTCACGATCGTATGCCCTGCATTGGCACCTCCCTGAAATCTTACGATAATATCGGCTTCCTCAGCAAGCATATCTGTGATCTTGCCTTTTCCCTCATCTCCCCAGTTTGCTCCAACTACTGCTTTGATCATAACACTATTTCCTCCTCGTGTCGTTTATTGATCTTAACTGTTCAGTACCTGAATAGTTACTATGATTTATACATTGATTTCTGCTGTTACTCCAAGAAGTTCCTTATGGGCATCAAGAACCGGCTGTACGGTTTTTGCAAGAAATACCTCTGTCTGCTCCTTTGCTCTTCCCACATATCTGGACGGCTCCATTGTCTTCTCCAGTTCCTCCAGAGTCAGGTTAAAGGCCGGGTCTGCTGCGATCAGTTCCAGAAGATTATTATCCTTTCCTTCTACCTTTACTGTACGTCCTGCTTCCATGGAAAGTTCACGGATACGCTCGTGAAGTTCCTGACGGTCTCCGCCTGCCTTAACCGCATCCATCATGATATTCTCAGTTGCCATAAACGGAAGCTCGGAACGAAGACGTTTTTCGATTACCTTAGGATAAACAACCAGCCCGTCCACTACATTCAGGCAAAGATCCAGGATTCCGTCAATGGCAAGAAAGCCTTCCGGAACACTAAGTCTCTTATTTGCAGAGTCGTCCAGAGTTCTCTCAAACCACTGGGTAGCAGATGTGATAGCCGGATTCAGGGCATCGATCATCACATATCTTGACAGAGAAGCAATACGCTCACTTCTCATAGGATTTCTCTTATAGGCCATTGCAGAAGAACCAATCTGAGATTTTTCAAAGGGCTCCTCTACTTCCTTCAGATGCTGAAGAAGACGGATATCGTTAGACATCTTATGGGCGCTTGCTGCAATTCCTGCAAGAATATTCAGAACTCTTGTATCCACCTTACGGGAATAGGTCTGTCCGGATACCGGATAGCAATTCTCAAATCCCATTTTTTCAGCGATCATAGGATCGATCTTGTCAATGGTTTCCTGATCTCCGTCAAACAGCTCAAGAAAGCTTGCCTGTGTTCCTGTTGTACCTTTGGAGCCCAGCAGCTTCAGTGTGCCTAATACATATTCCAGATCCTCCAGATCCATCAGGAACTCCTGTGTCCAGAGTGTTGCTCTTTTTCCTACCGTCGTCGGCTGCGCCGGCTGGAAATGAGTAAATGCCAGTGTTGGCTGTTCTTTATATTTATCAGCAAATTTTGACAGTTCCGCGATCACATTGACCAGTTTCTTACGAACTAACTTCAGAGCCTCTGCCATCACAATGATATCTGTATTATCGCCTACATAGCATGAAGTTGCCCCCAGATGGATGATTCCTTTTGCTTTCGGACACTGTACGCCGTATGCGTACACATGAGACATAACGTCATGGCGTACCTGACGTTCTCTTTCCTTTGCTACGTCATAGTTAATATCGTCTGCGTGGCTTTTCAGCTCATCGATCTGCTCCTGCGTAATATTCAGTCCAAGTTCCTTTTCTGTCTCTGCAAGGGCGATCCATAATCTTCTCCATGTGCGGAATTTCATATCCGGTGAGAAAATATACTGCATTTCCTTACTTGCATAGCGCTCTGAGAGCGGACTTACATATCTGTCTGTACTCATTCCGTATCTCCTATCATTTGAAAGATTCCTGCCGTGACTGCTCATTTCAGAAAAAACGCTGTTTCTTCTTTATTCATACAGTCATATCATACGAAGAAAATTATATAACATCCCCGATTTAAAAGCAACCTCTTTTCTTATGCTCCCTGATGGAATTTACCCAGGAATTCCTTCATACGGCTGTTGTCAGAAGAAAATACCTGTTCCGGAGTTCCCTCCACCGCGATCACTCCCTGATCCATAAAAATGATCCGATCAGAGATTTCTCTGGCAAAATTCATCTCATGGGTCACGATCACCATGGTAATATGCAGATCTGCAAGGGAACGGATAACACGCAGCACCTCTCCGGTCAGTTCCGGATCCAGCGCTGAGGTAGGCTCATCAAAGAAAAGAATCTTTGGATTCAGAGCCAGAGCCCTGGCAATGGCAACTCTCTGGCACTGACCGCCGGAAAGCTGACAGGGATAGGCATCCTCCTTATCGGAAAGTCCCATTTTTGCCAGAAGTTCCCTGGCTTCCTGATAAACTTCCGTTTTGTCTCGTTTCTGCACATGAATGGGAGCGTCTGTAATATTTTTCATGACAGTGTAATGAGGAAACAGGTTGAAGTTCTGAAAAACAAGTCCAAAGCAGGAGCGGATTTCTTTCAATTCCTTTTTAGGCGGAGTGACTGGCTTTCCATTTTCCATCCAGACAGTCTTTTTTCCCATATAAGTGATCTCACCGCTGTCAATATCCGTCAGCATAGTGGCACATCTTAAAAGGGTTGATTTTCCGGAACCGGAAGGCCCGATAATGGAAACGATCTCTCCCTCATTTACATGAAGGGAAATATCTTTCAACACTTTCA